>DATBWJ010000026.1:0-2897 GCA_036514935.1 Xanthobacteraceae bacterium | reverse complement strand
AACGGCCACAAGGTGGGCGTGCTCGATGCCGATATCTACGGCCCCTCCATGCCGCGCCTTCTGGGGATCACCGGGCGACCGCAGCCGGTGGCGCCCGGGGCGCGCATGCTCGGGCCGCTGCGCGGCTTCGGCCTCGTGGCGCGCGCCGCCGTGACCGAAAATATCGGAGCGCGCGCCGCAGTGCGGGCAGAGGAAATAGCTCATGTTCTCGACGATGCCGAGCACCGGCACGTTGACGCGCTTGAACATGGCGATGCCGCGCCGCGCGTCGATGAGCGCGAGATCCTGCGGGGTCGAGACGATCACCCCGCCCCTGAGCGGCACCTGCTGGGCTATCGTGAGCTGGGCGTCGCCGGTGCCAGGCGGCAGGTCCACCACCATGACGTCGAGCCTGCCCCATTCGACCTCGCGCAGCATCTGGGTCAACGCCGACATCACCATCGGCCCGCGCCAGATCATCGGCGTTTCTTCTTCCACCAGAAATCCAATCGACATGACCTTCAGCCCGTAGCCATCCATCGGGACGAGCTGCGTTCCGTCGGCGGTGGTGCGCGGGCGGCCGCGAATGGCGAGAAGTTTTGGCACCGAGGGCCCGTAGATGTCGGCGTCGAGGATGCCGACCCTCAGTCCGAGGTCGCGCAAGCCGAGCGCAAGGTTGACCGCGGTCGTCGATTTGCCGACGCCGCCCTTGCCGGAGGCGACTGCAATGATCGCGTCCACTCCCGGCACCCCCGGCTCGCCGCTGGGCTCGCGCGCGCCCGCGCGTGGCGTGGCGGTCGGTTCCGTGCGCGCGGCGCCCGGCGCGCGCTCCCCGGTCAGCGCCACCAAAGCTGAGGTCACGCCGGGCAGCGCGCGCACGGCCGCCTCGGCGTGCTTGCGCACGGGCTCCCAGCTCTGCACCACTGCGGCATCGACGGTGATCGAAAAAAACACCTTGCCGTCGGTGACGACGACGTCCGACAGCTTGCCGCTCGCCGGCAACGGGGTGCCATCGGGGCCGCGCACGGCGGCGAGGGCGGCAACAACGTCGTCCTTGCTGACTGCCATGGGTGATCTCCTGCGGCCGCGATCGCGGCTCTGTGTAGTACGGCCGCAACGGGTTGACGAGACCCCCGGCCCGTCGCAAGGAGCCGGGCGGCGCCAGGCAGTGCGCGCGGGCTTTTGGAGGAAACCATGGCCAACGTGGCGTTTCTCGGACTAGGCGTGATGGGCTACCCGATCGCCGGCCACCTCAAGACCAAGGGCGGCCATCACCTCACCGTGTACAACCGCACCGCCGCCAAGGCCGAGCGATGGGTGGCGCAGTTCGGCGGCCGGCGCGCCGCCACCCCGCAGCAGGCCGCGCGGGATCAAGATTGCGTGATGGCCTGCGTGGGCAACGACGACGACCTGCGCGAGGTCATGCTCGGCCCCACCGGCGCCTTCGCCGGCATGCGGAAGGGCGCGCTCATGGTCGACCACACCACCGCCTCCGCCGCGATCGCGCGCGAGCTTTACGCGGAGGCCAGGCGGCGCGGCTTCGATTTCATCGATGCCCCGGTGTCGGGGGGCCAGGCCGGCGCCGAGAACGGCACGCTGACCGTCATGTGCGGCGGCGATCCCGAGCCGTTTGCGCGCGCCGAGTCGATCATCGCCGCCTATGCCCGCGCCTGCACCCTGATGGGCGTGCCGGGAAGCGGGCAGCTTGCGAAAATGGCCAACCAGATCTGCATCGCCGGCTGCGTGCAGGGGCTGGCCGAGGGCCTGCATTTCGCCAAGCGCGCCGGCCTCGACATCGAAAAGCTGATCGCCACCATCTCCAAGGGCGCGGCGCAGTCGTGGCAGATGGAGAACCGCTACAAGACCATGGCGGCGGGCCGTTTCGAGTTCGGATTTGCCGTCGACTGGATGCGCAAGGACCTCGCCATCTGCCTTAACGAGGCCAACCGCAACGGCGCGCTGCTGCCGGTCACGGCGCTGATCGATCAGTTCTACGCCGAGGTGCAGCGGCTGGGCGGCGGGCGCTGGGATACGTCGAGCCTGATTGCGCGGCTGGAGCGCTGATCGTGCGAGCGACCGGCGCTCAGGCGGCGGCGCTCAGGCGGCGGCGCTCGGACGGCTCGCGATCTCCGCGTGCCAGCGCTGTACGTGCGCGAGTTCCTCCGGGACTGCGAGCCTGGCGGGTTTCATCAGATCGACGGCGACGAGACCGGTGATATCGGCCACCGTGTAGTCGTCGCCGGCGACGAAGCGGCGGCCGGCCAACTCGCGATCGAGCAGGGCAAGGAAGTCGGCGACGCGCGGCTTGTTGGCTTCGCCCCATTCCGGCACCTGCGGCACCTCCAGGGCCTTCATCGCCGGGTGGAGATGGCGGAAGACCTGCGCCACCGGCAGGAACAGGTGGAGCTCGACGCGCCGGTTCCACATCTCGACCCTGACGGCGTCCATTCCGGAACGCCCGAACAGCGCCGGCGCGGGCTGCTGCATCTCGAAATAGCGGCAGATCGCGATCGACTCGGTGATCACCGTGCCGTCGTCGAGCACGAGTGCCGGCACGCGCTGGAGCGGATTGATCGCGGTGTAGGCCGGCGACTTGTGTTCGAGCATGGCGAGGTCGACCTGCTGCTTTTCGACCTCGATGCCCTTTTCGGCCAGAAAGATGCGCACCCGCCGCGGATTGGGCGCGCGGCCGCCGTCATAGAGCTTCATCGCCGTTCCTCCGTTGAGCGGCCAGGTTGCGAGCCTGCGATGGCCCGGTAGGGATTCATTAACCATGGCTCGTTACCGCCGCTTAAGGCTGATCTTAAGGAATTTGCCCGATTTTGGCGCGTCGAGTTGGCAAGTGCTGCGTCGGTCATTGCGTCGGACATGATGAATCCGTCAAGCGGCGCGCGCGAGGGCTCCTCGCCCGCGGACAA
>DATBWJ010000025.1:0-5009 GCA_036514935.1 Xanthobacteraceae bacterium | reverse complement strand
TGGCAGGTCAGCGGCACCGTCGATTACATCGCTCACTTCGTGTGCGCGGACATCGCAAGCTACGAAGCGCTGACCACCCGCTTGATCGATGATCCCGGCCTTGGTGTCGCGCGCATCGTCAGCCTGGTGGCGCTGCGGCCGGTGCGCCCGTTCAGCGGTTTTCCCGAGTCGCTGCTGTCGTCCAAGACGCGGTAGGCGCCACGGTTTACCAAAATCGCAGGAAAGCCATGGGCATTGGGCGCCCGCCGTCCGCCCGGCAAGCCGCATTTGTCATTGAAAATGCTGGCGGCGTTCCCGCCGACAACCGATTTGGAATCGGGACTGCGGCTTCGCCGCCGAATCCGCCGCATCGGTTGCCCGCTTCAGCCGTATCCGCAGCGCCGCCGGCATAGCTTTTCGATCAGGAGACCGTGTCATGACTCAGATCGACCTCGAAACGCGATATTGCGCCCGCAACTACGAACCACTCCCAGTCGTGCTGTCGCGCGGGCAGGGCGCGCACCTGTGGGACATCGAGGGGCGGCGCTATGTCGACATGATGAGCGCCTATTCGGCCGCCAGCCACGGCCACAGCCACCCGCGCATCGTGGCCGCGCTCAACCGGCAGGCCCAGCGCCTCGCCATCCCTTCGCGCGCCTATTTCAACGACCAACTCGGGCCGTTCCTGGCAGCGTTGTGCCGCGTGACCGGGCTTGACGTGGCGCTGCCCATGAACACCGGCGCCGAGGCGGTGGAGACGGCGATCAAGGCGGCGCGCCGATGGGGCTATCGAGTCAAGGGAATCCCGCCGCACCGGGCGGAGATCATCGTGGCCGACGGCAACTTCCATGGCCGCACCACCACCATCGTTGGCTTCTCCTCGGAGCCCGACTACCGCGATGGATTCGGGCCGTTCACGCCGGGATTCCGCTCGGTAGCCTTCGGCGACCTCGCCGCCATGGAGCGCGCCATCACGCCGGAGACCGCCGCCGTGCTCGTCGAGCCCATCCAGGGCGAGGCCGGCGTCGTCGTGCCGCCCGCCGGCTGGCTCCTGGGCCTGCGCCGGCTCTGCGATGCCCACCATGTCCTGTTGCTCCTCGACGAGGTTCAGTCTGGGCTCGGCCGAACCGGCGCCTGGTTCGCGTTCGAGCACGAAGGAGCGCTGCCGGACGGCCTGATCCTCGGCAAGGCCCTTGGCGGCGGCATGCTGCCGGTCTCGGCCTTTGTGGCGCGGCGCGAGGTCATGGACGTGTTCACGCCCGGCTCGCACGGCTCCACCTTCGGCGGGAACGCGCTCGCCGCGGCGGTCGGCCTCGAAGCGCTGCGCGTCATCGCCGAGGAAGGTCTGGTCGAGCGTAGTCGCGTGCTCGGCGCTCACATGATCGAGCGATTGCACGCCATTCGCAGCCCGGCGCTCGTGGGGGAGCGCGGGCTTGGCCTGTGGGTGGGCGCCGAGATCAACCCGGCCTTCGGCACCGCCCGCGACGCCTGTCTCCGCCTGCTTGAGCGCGGCGTGCTGTCGAAGGAGACCCATGGAACGGTCGTGCGCCTCGCCCCGCCGCTCGTGATCGCGCGGGAGGACCTCGACTGGGCGCTCGATCAATTCGAGGCCGTCCTGCGCGAGCTGGAAAGCGCGCGCGCGGCGCGGCGGCCGACGATGGTCACGCAGGAGTGACGCCATGACCTCGCGGCAAGCCGCCCGCTTCCTGATGTGCCGACCGGATCACTTCGCGGTCACCTATGCCATCAATCCGTGGATGGACCCGCAGAGCTGGGCTCGCCGCTGGCATGCCCATGCGGCGGCCTCCCGGCAGGAATGGGAGGAGCTATACCGCAAGCTCCGCGCGCTCGGCGCCGAGATTGAACTGGTGCCGCCGGCCCCCGAAGTGCCGGACCTGGTGTTCACCGCCAACGCGGCGGTGGTCCTCGACGGCAAGGCGCTGCTGTCGCGCTTCCGTTACGGCGAACGCCGGCGGGAGGAGGCCCATTTTGAAGCCGCCTTCGCGGCGCTGCACAGGCGCGGCCTGGTTGACCGGGTGCGCCCGCTGCCCGACGGCGTGGTGATCGAGGGCGCGGGTGACTGCGTGTTTGATGCGACTCGCAATCTGTTCTGGATGGGGTACGGCCCGAGGTCCGACCTTGCCGCGCGCGGGATCGTGCGGGAAACCTTCGGCGTCGAGGTCGTCGCGCTGGAGCTTGCCGACCCTCGCTTCTACCACGCCGACACAGCGCTGTGCCCGCTGCCACGCGGGGAGCTGCTCTATGTGCCGGGCGCGTTTACGGCTGAGGGCCGCGCCGCGATCCGTGACCGCGTGGCGCCGGCCGCGCGCATCGAGGTCGGCATAGAGGATGCCGGCCAGCTTGCGGCCAACGCGGTCAGCCTGGGCGATCATGTGGTGATGTCGGCGTGCAGCGAGCGTCTGCGCGGCGAGCTTCTGGAGCGTGGCTATCAGGTGGCGACGACGTCGCTCGACGCTTTCCTGCGCAGCGGCGGCGCCGCCTTTTGCCTCACGCTGCGCCTTGACCGCCGCTCGGCCGCGCGCGCGACCGCCGCGCCCGACGTCGGCGCGCCGGCGCTGATCGGGGCGGACGCCGTCCCCGGTCGGTGAACGCCGGGCCCCCTCGGAGGGGGCGCCGTCTGCCATCTTCCCGCCCTGAAGTTTTCCTTGAAATACGGCGGAAGGGCCGTTTGGGGCCCGTTTACCATCGGGCGGCAGCCCCGGTTTCCCGGTTGGGCGAAGCGGGGATATTGTCGATTTGGTAAACGTGGCCGAGGGGGTACTGCGCGGCAACATTGACGATCCGGGGAGCGGTCGGCGCCCACGCGAGGGTGCGGCCGCGCAGGGGGACTGGATGGGGGATCGAGGACTGGGGCTTGCCCGCGTGGCTGCGCTTGCGGCCGGGGCGCTTGTGCTCGCCGAGTGCACTCCTGATAGGCTCGCACGCACGGTTGACCCTCGCTACGGGGTGGCAGCGAGCCCTCGCATGGTAGAGTTCGGCGAGCCGGTTCCCAAAGGAGGGGGTTCTTACCGCCTCGGCAGGCCCTACATGGTGGCCGGCCGCACCTATGTGCCGCGGGAAGCGAGAGATTATCGCGAGGAAGGCCTCGCCTCGTGGTACGGCGACAAATTCCATGGCCGGCGCACCGCCAACGGCGAGGTTTTCGACATGGACAGCCTGTCGGCCGCCCATCCCACGCTGCCGATTCCGAGCTACGTCCGCGTCACCAACCTGGACAACCGCCGCTCGGTGGTGGTGCGGGTCAACGACCGCGGGCCGTACCATGGCGACCGCGTGATCGACGTGTCGATCGGGGCGGCGCGCGCGCTTGGCTTCCACCACAGGGGCACCGCCCGGGTGCGGGTGGAATATGTCGGCCGGGCGGCGCTCGATGGCTCCGACGAACACGTGCTCATGGCCACGCTGCGCGACGGCGAGCCGGCGCCGCCGCCGGCGAGCATCCGGTTGGCCTCGGCGCGGGCGCCGGCGTGGCGGGGCTCGGGAGACCGCGGCGATGTCCCGGTGCCGCCAGACCGCCCGTTCACGCTGGGCACGGCCGACGCGCCGGCAGCCCCGCCCGCGAGCGAGGTCACCGCAGCAAGACCGCCGCCGGCCGTTCAGGTCGCCTCCTCGCTGCAGCCGCGCTCGCTGGTAGAGCAGGCGCGCGCGCTCAAGCCGCGGCTCGCATCCGCCTACGCCGCCGATGACGAGGGCCTTGCCGCGCAAGCCCGGCCGATCGTGAGCGGCCGCGGCCTTTACTGAGCCAGGCGCCAACGACATTTTGAGCGGGCGCCTGCGGCGTTCGCCCGCCCGCAATTGTGCCGCCCGAGCGCAGTTGCTAGGGAAATAGCCGCGCCGATTCCAACGGTTCGTCATGGCTATTGCCTCGCCCCGAGGATCGATTTTTCCGCGCCAGGTGGTGCGCGCGGCGCTCGCGCTGCTGGTGGGACTATTGCCGGCGCTCGCAATCAACCCGGCCGCGGCGCAGAAGAAGGAGGAGTTCCATACGGCGGCGCCGTTCGCGATTCTTGTCGATTTCGAGAGCGGGACCGTGCTGTTCGAGAGGGCGGCTGATCAACCGACAGCGCCGTCGAGCCTGGCCAAGCTGATGACCGCCGAGGTGGTCTTCAACGAGATTGCCCAGGGCCGCGTGAAGCTCACCGACGAGTTCATCGTCAGCGAGGACGCCTGGCGGCGCGGTGGCGCGCCGTCGCACACTTCCAGCATGTTCGCGCCGATCCACAGCCGCGTGCCGGTAAAGGACCTGTTGATGGGCGTCATCGTGCAGTCGGCCAACGACGCCTCGATCGCGCTGGCGCAAGGGATTGCCGGCAACGAGACCGCGTTTGCCATCATGATGAACAAGCGCGCGCGCGAGTTGGGCCTGACCAACTCCAATTTCACCAACTCGACCGGGCTCCCCGACCGCGGGATGCGGGTGACGGTGCGCGATCTCGCCAAGCTTGCCCGGCACACGATCCGCACCTATCCGGACCTCTACCGCTACTACGGCGAACGGGAGTTCACCTGGAACAAAATCCGCCAGCAGAACCGCAATCCGCTGCTGGCGATGAACATCGGCGCCGACGGCCTGAAGACCGGCTTCACCCGCGACGGCGGCTATGGTCTCGCCGGCTCGGCGGTGCAGAACGGACAGCGCCTGATTGTCGTCGTCAACGGCCTCAAGGGCGAAAAGGAGCGCGCCGAGGAAGCAAAGCGCCTGTTGGAATGGGGCTTTCGCGGATTCGAAGCGCGCCTGTTGTTCCGCGCCGGCCAGACCATTGGCGAGGCGCGCCTTTACGGCGGCGAGGCGCGCTACGTGCCGCTCAGCGGACCGGGCGCCGTCAACCTGATGGTGCCGCGCGACAGCAACGACCGGATCGTCGCCAGGATCGTGTATAGGGGGCCGGTGCTGGCGCCCGTGGCCAAAGGACAGCCGATCGCCACGCTAAAAGTGTATCGCGGCGACCAGGTCGCGCTCGAAGTGCCGCTTGCCGCGGCCGAAAGCGTCGGGCGCGGCGGCCTCACCC
>DATBWJ010000024.1:0-9636 GCA_036514935.1 Xanthobacteraceae bacterium | reverse complement strand
CCTCCCCCTTTCAGGGGGAGGTGATGGAGGTGAGAATTCCGCCTTCCTTCGCCACTGCGGTATACCAAGCCTCGGAACTGTTGACGCGTCATGCCCAGCCATGACGGAATGAATGAGTCAGAATCAACGCACATTGGTATCAGGCGTGCGCGCGGCGCTCGGGGTCGATCATGTGCTCGAGCCTGCCGAGCACGCGCATGCAGGGCAGCACCTGCGCGAGGCTGGCGTTCGGCTCGCGCTTCTCGGTGATGGCGGCGATGAACTCGCGATCGATCAGCTCGATGCCGTCCATCGACACGTCGACCTTGGACACGTCGATCTTGTTGTCCTTGCCGTCGAAAAGGTCGTCGTAATAGGCCTGATAGGTGCCGTTGTCGCAGATGTAGCGGAAGAACGAGCCGATCGGCCCGTCATTGTTGAACGACAGCGACAGCGTGAGAATCGCGCCGGAGGCCACCTTGGCGACGATGCCGACGTCCATGGCGATCTTGAGATCGGGGTGCGGCGGCCCCTGCACGGCGTAGCAGTCCGAGATGGTCTCGCCGGTCTGGTAGTGGAACAGGTCGATCGTGTGGGCGGCGTGGTGCCACAGCAGATGGTCGGTCCAGGTCCGCGGCGCCCCGGTCGCGCTGATGTTCCTGCGCCGGAAGAAGTAGGTCTGAACATCCATCTGCTGGATTTTCAGCTCGCCCTTCCTGATCCGTTTGTTGACCCACTGGTGGCTGGGATTGAAGCGCCGGACGTGGCCGCCCATGGCAGTGACGCCGGTTTCCTTGGCGATCCTCACCAGGTTCTCGGAATCCTCGACGCTGTCGGTGACCGGAATCTCGACCAGCACGTGCTTGCCTGCGCGCATCACCTGCTCGCCCTGCCGGAAGTGCAGTTTCGTCGGCGTGGCAAGGATCACCGCGTCGGCGCGCCTGATGCCCTCGCCGAGATCACCGGTGTGGTGGGGGATGCCGTACTTCCTGGCGACCTCGGCGGTGGCGTCCTGGTTGCCGCCGACCAGCGAGGTGATTTCCACGCCGGCAATGCGCTTGAGCGCGTCGAGATGTTTTTGGCCGAAGGCGCCCTGGCCGGCGACGCAAATCTTCATCACTTGCTCCTGCGAACTGCCACGTTTGCGCGGGCGGCCGCGCGCTTGAGCCTGCTTGCGGCCTTCTTCTGACGGTTCTCAAGAATGATATGGCCGACCGCCGTGTTCGAGGCAGGCACGGTGTAGAAGCGATACACCTCGTCCACCCTGTCGTCGAGCGCGCCGCGCATGATGAGCCACATCACCATCTCGATGCCCTCGGCACCAGCCTCGCGCATATATTCGACGTGCTTGAGGCGGATGAGCTTCTTGGGGTCCTTGGTGAGATTGTCGAGGAAGGCCTTGTCGAACTTGCTGTTGATCAGCCCCGCGCGCGGACCCGAAATCTGGTGCGACATGCCGCCGGTGCCCATGACGACGACGCGCAGGTCCTCCGGATAGGACTCGACCGCCTTGCGGATCGCACGGCCCAGCATGAAGCAGCGATGCCCGGTCGGCGGCGGGTACATCACCACGTTGACTGCCAGCGGGATGACGCGGCAGGGCCATTCCTTGGGCGACCCGAACATCAGGTTGAGCGGAACCGTCAGCCCGTGGTCGACCTCCATCTTGTTGACGACGGTGAGATCGAACTCGTCGAGAATGACCGACTGGGCGATATGCGCGGCAAACTCCGGGTGCCCCTTCACCACCGGAACCGGCCGCGGTCCCCAGCCTTCGTCGGCGGGCGGAAACTCCGCCGCGCAGCCGAGCGCAAAGGTCGGAATGAACTCGACCGAAAAGGCGGAGGCGTGGTCATTGTAGACCACGATGCAAACGTCCGGCCGCGCCTTGGCCATCCATTCCTTGGCCTTCTCGAAGCCCGAGAACACCCGCTTCCAATAGGGCTCTCCGGTCTTGCCGTTGTCGATCGCCGCGCCAATCGCCGGCACGTGGGACGACGTTACTCCTGCGATGATCCTAGCCACGTTTCGACCTCGACTTGCTGCGCACCTTCGATTTGGGTTTGGCGGCCGTGCGGGGCTTGCCGAGACCCGACTTGCTGCGGTTGCCTTCGATCGGCCGGCCGCCGGCGAGCATCATCTTGGCGTAGCCTTCCTGGGTGGAACCGGTCATCAGCGCGGCGAGGTGCTGGAAGGAGTGGCCGTCGGTGGCGCCGAGCTTGGCCGTGAAGTAGATGTTGCCGCCCAGTTCGAGCATGCGGTTGTAGTCGCGCTTGAGGATGGCGTCGGTCTGTTCCGGCGTCAGGTTGAACTTCTTGAGATACTCCGCCTCGTTGGCCTTGAATGCCTTGCGGTTCTCTTCCTTCATCAGCGACATGCAGAACATGTTGATGCCGTAGCCCTGGCGCGAGCGCTCGGCATCGAACACGAAGGTGCCCGGGATGTCGTCGTAGGCCTGCTCCCTGCGGGGCATTGCTTCCTCCACTGCACTGGCGAGTCTTGGCCCGCCGAAAATCGTTCGTGCGAGGGATATATCCACAGCGATAATGGTTTGCAACAAAGCTCGGCGCAGTTCAGATTGCTTCTAAGGCGTCGATTTCCAGTGCGGCGGCCAGGTGCGCTACGTGACCGGCCGGGCGTAGAGCAGGCCGGACAGGTAATAGAGCATAGCGGCGCTTGCCGATCCCCGACGACGTCAGGCCCAGTAAAGGCGCATCGGGTTGTCGATCAGGAGCTTGCGTTGCAGCGCCTCGGTCGGCGCAATGACCGGGATACGATCGACCAGCACCCCGTCGTCGGGCGCCTCCTTCTTCATGTTGGGATGCGGCCAGTCGGTCCCCCACAGCACGCGGTCCGGAAATTTCTCGACCAGCGACCGCGCGAACGGCGCCACGTCGTCATAGGGCGGCCCTGCGACCGTCAGCCGCTCGGGGCAGCTCACCTTCACCCAAAAATTCTCGTGCGCCTCCATCAGCCGGTGAAATCGCTGGTTCTCGGGATGATCGACGCCCTTTTTCACGTCCGGCGTGCCCATGTGGTCCACCACCACGGTGGCAGGCAGCGAGGTGAAGAAGGCTTCGAGCTCCGGCAGGTCCGGCATCTCGAAATAGATGACCACGTGCCAGCCGAGCGGCTCGATGCGGCGAACGATCCGCTCCAGCACGTCGCGCGGGGTGAAATCAACGAGGCGGCGCACGAAGTTGAAACGCACGCCGCGGATGCCGGCGCGGTCCATCCATTTGAGCTCCGCCTCGCTGACCTCCTCGCCGACGAAGGCGACGCCCTTGGCCCGGCCGTCGCTTGCTTCGAGCGCATCGACGGTGGCGCGGTTGTCCGTGCCGTGGCAGGAGGCCTGCACGATCACGTTCTTGTCGAAGCCGAGGAAATCGCGCAGCGCGAACAGCTTCTCCTTGGGCGCGTCGCACGGCGTGTACTTGCGCTCGGGCGCATAGGGAAACCTGTCCTCGGGACCAAACACGTGGCAATGCGCGTCGACCGCGCCCGCTGGCGGCCGGTACTTCGGCCTCGACGGGTTGGGATGAAACGGGATGTAGCCGGGGCTCATCGGCACGGGGGCGGCTTCCTCTGATGTCTCTCTTGTCCGGGACGGATGCGGCGCGGCGGACTCCCCTCCCCCCGCGAGCGAAGCGAGTGGTGGGGAGGGGTCGGGGGCATTCACCCCGCACCATCGGGCAAGCCCCCCAACCCCGGCTCGCTTGCGCTCGCCGACCCTCCCCACCGCTTCGCGGGGGGGAGGGTGAGGGCAGCGTCGCTCTCTATCAACCTATCACAACGGAATTCTGCAGGGGCTTCTCCTAAACCCGCTCCAATGCGAGCGATACCCCCTGTCCCACCCCCACGCACATGGTGACGAGCGCGCGCGAGCCGCCCCTCGTTTCGAGCGCGTGGGCGGCGGTGAGCGCGAGCCGGGCGCCCGACATGCCGAGCGGATGGCCGAGCGCGATCGCGCCGCCGCCTGGATTGACGTGCTCGGCATCATCCGGCAGTCCGAGCTGGCGCAGACAGGCGAGCGCCTGGGCAGCAAAGGCCTCGTTCAATTCGATCACGTCGAAATCGCCGATCTTGAGCTTCAGCCGCGCCATCAGCTTGTGCGTCGCCGGTACCGGACCGATGCCCATGATGCGCGGCGGCACCCCGGCCGCGGCCATGCCGAGCACGCGCGCGCGAACCTTGAGCCCGTGCCGCTGCGCCGCCTCGGCGGAGGCCAGGATCATCGCCGCCGCCCCGTCGTTGACGCCCGAGGCGTTGCCGGCCGTCACCGTGCCCGGATTGCGGAACGCGGCTCTGAGCTTGGCGAGCTGCTCCAGAGTCGTTTCGGGCCGCGGGTGCTCGTCCTTGTCGACGATGGTGGCGCCGGCCTTGCCCGGCAGCTCGACCGGCACGATCTCCTCGGCAAAGTAGCCGCTCGCCGCCGCCTTGCCGGCGCGCTGTTGCGAGCGCAGCGCGAACGCGTCCTGGTCCGCCCGCGCGACCTGGAATTCCTCGGCGACGTTCTCGCCGGTCTCGCCCATGGATTCCACGCCATACTGCGCCTTCATCACCGGGTTGACGAAGCGCCAGCCGATGGTGCTGTCGAACACCTCGGCCGTGCGCGCGAACGCCTCCGGCGCCTTGCCGAGGACGAACGGCGCGCGCGTCATCGACTCGACGCCGCCGGCGATGGCAAAGTCGATCTCGCCCGCCTTGATCGCCTGGGCAGCGGCACCGACCGCATTGAGCCCCGACGCGCACAGGCGATTGACGGTCACGCCCGGGATGGTGTCGGGAAGTCCCGCCAGCAGGAGCGCCATGCGCGCCACGTTGCGGTTGTCCTCGCCGGCCTGGTTGGCGCAGCCGTAGTAGACTTCATCCAGGCGCGACCAGTCGATCGCGGGATTGCGCGTCATCAGCGCCTTGATCGGAATGGCCGCGAGATCATCGGTGCGCACCCTGGCCAGCGCGCCGCCATAGCGCCCGATCGGCGTGCGCACGGCGTCGCAGATGAAGGCTTCGGCCATCGACCCCTCCTGGGTTTGACGCGAACAGCACCTTGCACTTGTCGCCCGAGGCGCGAGCCGAGCAGGGAGAGACAAGACCTGCAACTTGGGCCATTCCGGTTTTTCGGCGGGGCTATTTACGGGGCCGCCGCGTCAGCGGTCAAATGGCGCCTCGGCGTGGCGGCCCGCGCCCGAGCCGGACGAATGAGCGGCCGCGCGCGCCTTGACCGGCTCGGCGGGAGGTGCCATCCAGCATCGCCAGTTCCCGCCGAGAGTCCTCGCCCATGCCGTCTGCTTCGCGCGCGCTGCCTGCCTCCATTCATGCCGAACAGCGCGGCGAGATCGCCATTCTGCGCCTCAACCGGGCCCATAAGCGCAACGCCCTCAACGACGAGATGGTGCTCGGCATCGAGACCTTCTTCGCCAGCCTGTCCGACAAGGTGAGGGCCGTGGTGCTGCACGGCGACGGTGAGCATTTCTCCGCCGGCCTCGACCTCTCGCAGCTGCGCTCGCACAACGTGGAGGAGGCGGTGCTGCATTCCGGCCTGTGGCATCGCGTCTTCAACGCCTTCGAATTCGGCCGCGTGCCGGTGGTGGCGGTCATGCACGGGGCGGTGGTCGGCGGCGGCCTCGAACTCGCCGCAGCCGCCCACGTGCGGGTCGCCGAGCGCTCGGTCTACTACGCGCTGCCCGAAGGCACGCGCGGCATTTTCGTGGGGGGCGGCGGCTCGGTGCGGGTACCGCGGCTGATCGGCATTTCGCGCATGATGGACATGATGCTGACCGGCCACGTGCTCAGCGCCGAGGAGGGCCAGGCGATCGGAATCTCGCACTACCTCGTCGAGCCAGGCGAGGGCCTCGCCAAGGGCGTGGAGCTTGCGACCCGCATCGCCGGCAACGCTCTGCTCACGAACTTTGCCATCATCCAGGCGCTGCCGCGCATCGCCGAGCAGGACCGTGCCTCGGGCTACGTCATGGAAGCGCTGATGGCGGCGATCGCCGGCAGCGGGGAGGAGGCCAAGGCGCGGGTCAAGGCTTTCCTGGAGAAGCGCGGGCCGAAGGTCGCCCGCCGGTGACGGCACGGTGGCGCGCCCGCGCGCGATCACCCATATTCTGGGCCGAGGGAGCAGAGCCGGGGCAGATCATGCAGATGGTGCGGGAACGAAGCCCGGAGGCTGCGAGCGTGCCGATCCGGCCGGTGCGGCTCGGCCCGCGCGACTTTCTCATGGACCAGCGGGGCGACGGCGCGATCTACCTGCGCTCGCCACACCCGCTCGACCCCTATCCCGACCGGCTGACCGGGCGGCTGATCCATTGGGCCGATCACCGACCTGACCAGATCTTCATGGCCGACCGCGACGCTGGTGGGGCGTGGCGCAAGATGAGCTATGCCCAAACGCTGGCGCAGGTGCGCCGCATCGGCCAGGCGCTGCTGCGCCGCCCGCTTTCGCCCGAGCGTCCGATCGTCATCCTATCCGGCAACGATCTGGAGCATCAGCTCATCGGCCTCGCCGCCATGCATGTCGGCATTCCCTACGCGCCGATCTCGCCGGCCTACTCGCTGATCTCCAGCGACTTCGCCAACCTAAAACACGTCTTCGGCCTGCTGACCCCGGGTCTGGTTTTCGCCAGCGATGGCGCCCAGTTCGCGCGCGCCATCGAGGCGGTGGTGCCGGCCGACGTGGAGGTGGTGGTCGCCCGCCGCCCGCCGAGCGGGCGGGCGACGACCCCGTTCGCCGATCTCACCGGCACGACTGCGACCTCCGAGGTCGAGGACGCCCATGATCGCGTCGGCCTCGACACGATCGCAAAATTCCTCTTCACCTCCGGCTCGACCGGACGGCCGAAGGCGGTGATCAACACTCAGCGCATGCTGTGCTGCAACCAGGTGATGATCCGCACCTCGCTGAGCTATTTTAGGGACGAGCCGCCGATCGTGCTCGACTGGGCGCCGTGGCATCACACCGCCGGCGGCAACCACGATGTCGGGCTCGTGCTTTACAACGGCGGCACCTTCTACGTCGACGACGGCAAGCCGATGCCGGGCGCCATCGAGGCGACCGTGCGCAACCTGCGCGAGGTCTCGCCGACCTGGTACTTCAACCTCCCCAAGGGTTTTGAGGCGCTGTTGCCCTATCTGCAGCGCGACGCGGACTTGCGCGAATCGTTCTTCCGCCGGCTGAAGGTGCTGTTCTATGCCGGCGCCGGCCTGTCGCAGTACCTCACCGACGAGCTGACCCGCCTCGCGCATGAGACCATCGGCGAGCGCATTCTCGTTCTGTCCGGCCTCGGCGCGACCGAGACGGCGCCGTGGTCGATCGGCCGCACCTGGGAGAGCGCGCGCGCCGGCAATGTCGGGCTGCCCAGCCCCGGGGTCGAACTCAAGCTGGTGCCCAACGGCGACAAGTACGAGGCACGGCTGCGCGGGCCCAACATCATGCCGGGCTACTGGCGCGAGCCCGATCTGACGGCGGGCGCGTTCGACGAGGAAGGCTTCTACAAGATCGGCGACGCCCTGGCGTTCGAAGACCCCGCCGATCCCAGCCGCGGTCTCGTGTTCGACGGCCGTATCGCCGAGGATTTCAAGCTGTCCTCGGGCACCTGGGTGTCGACCGGTCGCCTGCGCGCCCGCGTCATCGACGCGTTTGCGCCCTATGTGCGCGATCTGGTGCTGACCGGCCCCGATCGCGACGTGCTCGGCGCCCTGATCTTCCCCGACGTCGAGGCCTGCCGCGCGCTGTGTCCGGAGGCGACCGGGGATGCCGAGGCCGTGCTCGGCGATGCCCGCCTGCGCGCAGAATTCCGGCGGCGGCTCGCGGCGTTCACCAAGGCGAGCACCGGCTCGTCCAACCGGCTGATGCGCATCATGCTGATGTCCGAGCCGCCGTCGCTGGATCTCGGCGAGGCGACCGACAAGGGCTCGATCAACCAGCGCAACGTGCTCAAGCAGCGCGCCGCCCTGGTGGAGGAGCTGTACGCCGACCCGCCGCCCAGCCACGTCATTGCGATCGAAGAGGGGACCTGAAATGTCCGAGACCATCGCCGGGATCGCCACGACGTTTTCCGACGCCGTCCTGCTCGACGGCGTGCGCACGCCGTTCGTCGACTACAATGGCGCGCTTTCGGGCGTCTCGCCCATCGACCTCGGCATCAAGGCGGCGCGCGCGCTGTTCGACCGCGCCGGCGTGTCGCCGAGCGACGTCGGCACCGTGATCGCCGGCAGCATGGCGCAGGCCTCCTTCGACGCCTTCATGCTGCCGCGTCATATCGGGCTCTATTCCGGCGTGCCGATCGAAGTGCCCGCGCACATGGTGCAGCGCGTGTGCGGCACCGGCATCGAGGCGACCAGCCAGGCCTGCGATGCGGTCTCGCTCGGCCGCGCGGAACTCGCGCTGTGCGTGGGCACCGAATCGATGAGCCGCAACCCGATCGCGGCCTACACCCACCGCGGCGGCTTCCGCATGGGTCAGGTCGAGTTCAAGGACTTCCTGTGGGAAGCGCTGCTCGACACATCGGTCCGTCTCACCATGGGCGATACCGCGGAGAGCCTGGCGCGCCAGTACCAGATCACGCGGCCGGAGGTGGACGAGTTCGCCGCGCGCAGCTTTGCGCGCGCCATCGAGGCGCAACGGAGCGGATTTCTGGCCGGCGAGATCGCCCCGGTCTTCAACGAGACCTTCGAGCGCCCCGGTTACCATCCGCGCGCCATCAAGGTGAGGGGGGAAGCCAAGGAGGTCGCCTCCGACAGCCACGTCCGCCCTTCGCCTGTCGCAGCGCTCGCCAACATCAAACCGGCCTTCGGCGGCGTGCAGACCGGCGGCAACTCGTCGGCCATCGTCGATGGCGCAGCCGCGGTGCTCGTCGCCTCCTCGGGCTACGCCAAGAAGAAGGGCAGGCAGCCGCTCGCGCGCATCCTGGCCGTCGCCGCCGTCGGCGTGCCGCCGGAAACCATGGGGATCGGCCCGGTGGTGGCGATTAAGGCGGTGCTCGCGCGCGCGGGCCTCAAGCTTTCCGACATCGACCGCTTCGAGATCAACGAGGCGTTCGGCGCGCAGGTGATGGCGTGCGCGCGCGAGCTTGGCCTTGACGAAGCCAAGCTCAACGCCAACGGCGGCGCGATCGCGATCGGCCACCCGCTCGGCGCGACCGGCGTCCGGCTGACGCTGACGCTCGCCCGCGAGCTCAAGCGCGCCATGCTGCGCTATGGCGTCGCCTCGGCCTGCATCGGCGGCGGCCAGGGCATCGCGCTCCTGATTGAGAATCCAGAAGCTTCCGCGCAAGGAAAGAACTGATCATGAACCCAAAAGGACACGCCGCGCTCATCACCGGCGGCGGCTCCGGCCTCGGCGCGGCCACCGCCGAGCGGCTCGCCGCCTCCGGCGCCAAGGTCGCCATCCTCGACATCAACATGGACGGCGCCAAGAGCGTCGCCGCCAAGATCGGCGGGCTCGCGATCCGCTGCGACGTCACCGAGGCCGACGCCACCGCCGCGGCGATCAAACAGGCGCGCGAGGCGCATGGGGCGGCGCGCATCCTTGTCAGTTGTGCCGGAATCGGGATGGCCCAGCGCGTCCTCGGCCGCGACGGCGTGATGCCGCTCGCGGACTTCGAGCGCTGCATCAGGATCAACCTGATCGGCACGTTCAACGCCTTGCGGCTC
>DATBWJ010000023.1:0-4760 GCA_036514935.1 Xanthobacteraceae bacterium | reverse complement strand
GTCGCGGCCCCGTGCCACGGCGTCCATGTCCTCAAAGAAGCGGTTGCGGATCATGGTGATGCCGCGGTCGCTCGCGCCCAACAGCTCGCGGCTGCGATCGGCGATCGTGCCTTGGCCGACCCAGGCGACGATGTCCTGGTTGAGGACGTGGCTGGAAATCCAGTGGCCGTTCCTGTCCGTGATGGCGCCGTACCAGGCAGGGACGCGGTTCTGCACATAGGGCTCGCGCTCCTTCGGCACGCGCGCGAAAAACCAGCAGATATTGATCGTATGTTCGTCGTCGATCGGCACGCGCCATTCGAAGTGTCCGCCGAGGTAGAAGCCGTTCGGCCACAGCGTCA
This sequence comes from Xanthobacteraceae bacterium, assembly GCA_036514935.1. Taxonomy (GTDB): domain Bacteria; phylum Pseudomonadota; class Alphaproteobacteria; order Rhizobiales; family Xanthobacteraceae; genus DATBWJ01. The sequence continues at coordinate 4,419 of DATBWJ010000023.1, read as the reverse complement.
CGCGGCCGACGGCCCACAGCGGATCCTGTTCGTCCGCGCCCTCGCGGATGCGCTTGTACTGATATCCGTACTCGAACTCGTCGAAGGTGAGCTTGAGATGGCGCGGCGCGTAGGGACCAATCTGGCCGCGCTGTCGCATGCTCCAGTTGTCGTGCATCCACTCGAAATGCACGGGGTCGCACGAGTTCTCCTGGCACTGGAACCAGTTGCAGGGGACCGCGCAGGCCACGATTTCCTTAAAACCGTTGGCCCAGGTGAATGGCTCCCACGCCGGCAGCTCGGGAGCCGGCTCCGGGCCCATATAGGTCCATAAGAGGCCGGCGAGCTCGCGCACCGGATAGGCCGGGCTCGTGCATTTCCTGCGCAGCGGCGACTGCGGATTGAACGTGTCCTCGAACGGCTGTTCGAGGCAGCCGCCGCTCTCGTCCATGAGCCAGCCGTGGTAGTTGCAGCGAATGCCGACGTTCTCGACGAAGCCGTAGGCGAGATCGGCGCGCCGGTGCGGGCAGTGGCGATCGAGCAGGCCGTAGGTGCCGCTCAAATCTCGGTAGAGGACGAGGTCCTCGCCCATAAGTCGGATCGGCTTGATCGGCTCGGAATCGAACTCGCTCGCGCCGGCGATCGGGTGCCAATAGCGGCGCAGCAGCTCGCCCATGGGCGTGCCGCGGCCGACGCGGCAAAGCATCTCGTTCTTCGCCTTCTCCATGATTCGACCCGCTCCCGGCGCCGGCGCAAACGGCGCATCCGTCCAGGGATTATGCGAACTTGCCCGCACGCCGCAAGCCAAGGGCACGGCGCCGACGCCACGGCGGCGTGCCGGCCGCGCGTCTTGTGCGAGTTGGCGCCGCCTCAGACGGCGCCGACCGTCTTGAGCCGCGCGCGCGGGTGAATCTCGGACTGGGAGAGCACCGGCGTCTGCGCGCGGAATCGCTCGACGATCGAGCGCACGAACGGGCGGATGCCGGGCGAGGTCACCAGCACGGGCGACTCGCCCTCGCGCGCGGCGTCCTCGAACCGTTCGCGCACCAGCGTGATGAACTCCGATAGTTTTGACGGCTGCATGGCGAGCTGGCGATCCTCGCCCTGCCCGATCATCGATTCGGCAAACGCCTGCTCCCATTGGGTCGACAGCGCGATCAATGGCACGTGCCCGGCGGGCGCGGTGTACTGCGCGCAGATCTGGCGGGCGAGCCGCACGCGCACATGCTCGGCGAGCAGCGCCGGGTTGCGCGTGAACGCCAGCCCGTCGGCGATCCCTTCGAGGATAGTCGCCAGGTCGCGGATCGAGACGCGTTCCGCCAGCAGGATCTGGAGCACGCGCTGGATGCCCGTGACGGTGATCTGCGCGGGCACCAAATCCTTGACCAGCTCGGCCTGTTCCTTGGGCAGGCCCTTCAGGAGTTTCTGCACCTCGGCGTAGGACAGGAGCTCGGCCACATTGGCCTTGATGAGTTCGGTGAGGTGCGTCGCCAGCACGGTGGCGGCATCGACCACCGTGTATCCCTTGACCGCCGCCTCCTCCTTGAGCGAGGCGTCGACCCAGGTCGCCGGCAGTCCAAAAGTGGGCTCGGTCGTGTGCATGCCGGGAACGTTCACCTGGCCGCCGGCCGGGTCCATGACCATGTACTGGTGGGGCCACACGCGCCCGCTGCCGGCGTCGACCTCCTTGATCTTGATGACATAGGCATTGGCGTCGAGCTGGACGTTGTCGAGAATGCGCACCGCCGGCATCACGAAGCCGATTTCAGACGCAAGCGCGCGCCGCAGCGCCTTGATCTGCTCGGTGAGGCGGTCGCTGCCATCGAGCGAGTTGACGAGCGGGAGCAGCGCGTAGCCGAGCTCGACTTTGAGATCATCCATCTTGAGCGCGGTCGAAATCGGCTCTTCGACGGGGGCGTCCTGGGACGCCGCAGCCTTCCTCTGCTCGGCCGCGAGCACGGCCTGGCTGCGCCGGTCGATGACATAGGCCAGCGTGCCGGCGCCCCCGCCGAGCAGGAGAAACGGCAGCATCGGGATGCCCGGCAACAGCGCCATCACGATCATGACGGCGCCCGACATGCCAAGCGCCTTCGGGTAGCCCGAGAACTGCCTGAGCAGCGCGCGGTCGGCCGCCTCGCCAAGCCCGGCCTTCGACACCAGCAGGCCGGCGGCCGTCGACACGATCAGCGCCGGGATCTGCGTGACCAGGCCGTCGCCGACGGTGAGCACGGTGTAGGTGCGCCCGGCCTCCGCAAAGCTGATGCCCTGCTGGGCGATGGCGATGATCATGCCGCCGATGATGTTGATGAAAACCACCAGCAGCCCGGCGATGGCGTCGCCGCGCACGAATTTCGAGGCGCCGTCCATGGCGCCGTAAAACGCGCTCTCGTCCTCGAGCTGCTTCCTGCGCCGGCGCGCCTCGTTCTCGTCGATGAGCCCGGCGGAGAGGTCGGCGTCGATCGCCATCTGCTTGCCGGGCATGGCATCGAGGTTGAAGCGCGCCGCCACCTCGGCGATGCGCCCAGACCCCTTGGTGATGACCACGAAGTTCACGATCACCAGGATGGTGAACACGATGATGCCGATGACGAAGTTGCCGGCCATCACGAAGTTGCCAAAGGCTTCGATGACGTGTCCGGCCGCGCTCGTGCCCTCGTGACCGTGCGCCAGGATCAGGCGGGTCGAGGCGAGGTTGAGCGCCAGCCGCAGCATGGTCGCGATCAGCAGCACCGTGGGGAAGGCCGAGAATTCGAGCGGCGCGTGGATGAAAAGCGCCGTCATTAGAACGAGCACGGAGAAGATGATCGAGATGGCGAGCGCGAAATCCAGAAGCAGCGGCGGAAGCGGCAGCACGAGCACGACCAGGATCGTCAGCATGCCGACGGCGAGCGCGATGTCGCCGCGCCGGAGCATGTTGCCGAGGTCGACGAGGGTTTTGCGCGAGAAGCCGCTGAGGCCCTGCGCTGCGGTGATGCCGGTCATGAGCTTTTGCACGTGCCGCGGACTTTGCCGCACTCGGCAACAATTGCCGGGTTCATGGTTAGCGAACGGTTAACGGTGCGCGGACGGCCGGAACGCTGCGGCGCAAGGGGCAGCCAAGGGGCAGGAAGGCGCGCTGCCAGCCATGGCATGAGCGGCGACGGCGCCGCGATCGGCGTCGCCTGCGGTCTCGGCCGCTGCCAACATTGCGGCCCCGTAATGGTTACATAAATTTAAGTTGTGGCCGCGCGGCCACGGACCTTTATTGGATCGACACAGATCGGGAGACCGCCATGTGGAAGAATGCGCTCATTGCCGCGGCCGTGGTTGCGGTCGTCGGCTCCTCGGTCGCCGTCGCGCAACAGCGGACGGATCGGCCCGCCGAACCGCCGCGCGCCCAGCACTGGCGGCCGTCGGCGGAAGACCTGGGCGCGCTGATCGACGCGCGGCTCGCCGCGCTCAAGGCCGGGCTGCGGCTGACGCCCGAGCAGGACAAGACCTGGCCGGCCTTCGAGCAGGCCTATCGCGGCCTTTCTCAGCTCTCCGTCACGCGCCGGCAACAGGGCCGCGACGGCCAGCCGGACAGCGCTGACGTGGTCGCTCGCTTGCAGGGTCGCGCCGACGCCGTCATGCGCCAAGGCATCGCGCTCAAGCAGCTCGCCGATGCAACCGCCCCGCTCTACCAGAGCCTCGACGACGGCCAGAAGCGGCGGTTCCTCATGCTGTCTCACATGACCTCGCCGGGCCGGTACGGCGCGCATTGGCGCGAGCGGCACGGATATGGCGAGCGCGGCATGCGGCATCACGGTTTCGATGGCCCGGGAATGATGGAGCGCCGCATGGGCGATCGGCGCTCCGAGGGCCGCGGCGAGGAGCGCGGCGTTCGCCGCCTCGGTTTCGAGCGCATCAGCGACGGCGTTCCTGAAGGCCAGTTCGACGCGGCGCGTTGACGCGCCACTATTGGGGCGGCGATCGCATCCCCCAGCCCCCCAGCCCCCGCGATCGTCGCTCCGTCGCGAGCCGCCGGGTTCCGCCCGGCGGCTTTCGCGTTGGCCTTCGCTGGACAGGGCGGTCTCCTGTTTGGTAAACGACGCACGCCTCACGGCTCGGCCGCCGTGAGCACGGGCGCATAGCTCAGTTGGTAGAGCAGCTGACTCTTAATCAGCGGGTCCAAGGTTCGAGTCCTTGTGCGCCCACCAAAATTCTTCAATCATTTCAACGTCCGATTCTGACGGCGCCGGGGTGATTCTGACACGCGGTTCTGACTGCGTTCTCACGTCGTCTGTCGACACAAGGACAGCGCAGCATGACCGGTGGCACCCCTCCCGTAATGAGCTTGCGGTAGCCGCTTCGGTCCCAGCCCCAATGCCAACCAGCGCCCTGGCAGATGGCGCAGTCGGAATCGGCGTCCAGGCGCACGCTGGCTTCGTTCTCGACCATCATGATTCTCCTTGTCCGCCC
>DATBWJ010000022.1:0-4209 GCA_036514935.1 Xanthobacteraceae bacterium | reverse complement strand
ATCGACGAGGTCCACGAGATCAACGTCACGCCGTTCATCGACGTGATCCTTGTGCTGCTGATCATCTTCATGGTGGCGGCGCCGCTTGCCACCGTCGACATCGCCGTCAACCTGCCAGCTTCGACGGCGGAACCGCAGCCGACGCATCGCCGAGCAGCGCACGATATCCGGCGATCGAGCGGGCGAACACGTTGTAGATCACGACCGCGGGGATGGCGGCAGCGAGACCGAGCGCGGTCGCGAGCAGCGCTTCCGCGATGCCGGGCGCGACCACCGCCAGGTTGGTGGTCTGCGACTTCGAAATGCCGATGAAGCTGTTCATGATGCCCCACACGGTGCCGAACAGGCCGACGAACGGTGCGGTGGCGCCGATGGTGGCGAGCACGCTCGTGCCGCGCGCGATCTTGCGTGCGAAGGCCGCCTCGATCCGTTCGAGGCGCGAGGCAACCCGTTCCTTGACGCCGTCATTGTCGATGGAATCGGCCGACAGGCGCAGCTCGGTCACCGCCGCCTGCACGAAGGCGCCAACGGCGCTGCGCGAATCGGCGCGGTCGGCGACCGCCGTCAGCGAGCGCGCCGCCCCGATCGCCTTCATGTCCTTGCGCAGGCGCCGCTTGGCGGCCACGAGTTCGAGGCTCTTGGCAAGCCACACCGTCCAGGTCACGAGCGAGGCGAACACGAGCCCGACCATCACCGCCTTCACCACCACGTCGGCGGCCATGAACATGCCCCATGGCGAGAGGTCGCGCGGCAGGCTCGCCGCCGCGACCGCCGGCAGCTCGCCCTCCTGAGCGAGCGCGGCGAGCGGCGTCGCGAGCGCGATGACCGCGGCAAAGGTCGACACATACCAATCCAGACCCCTGCGAATCCTGGTCATCGCGCGCTCATACTCACTCACCGGCTTGCAGCATCGCGGCCGATCATTTTGCAGCGCAAGCCCCGTCGCGCCGCCCCTGCTGGCCCATGAAAGCCCCTCATCTCCTAGCACGACGCCGGCCGCGCCGGGCAGGGAAAACCGGTCCCGAGCGGGAGCCTTTGCGGCCGGATTGCGCCGCCCACCTGCCCCGTCAGGCCCCGATGCGCGAGCGCGGCGCCGACGCCCATACCCGCTTGAGCGCCGCCCCGGCATCCGCCAGCACTTCGTCGGAGGCGCGCAGAAATCCGGACATCGAAGCAAAACCGTGCATCTGCCCGGGGAAATGCCGGAACGTCACCGGCACGCCGCTTTGCTCCAGCAATCGCGCGTAGTCCTCGCCCTCGTCGCACAAGGGATCGCAGCCGGCGGTGGCGATGAACGCCGGCGGCGACCTTGCGAGGTTGCTCGCGCGCAGCGGCGACACTCGCCAGTCGTCGATCTCGCGCGGCGAATTGAGATAGTGGCCGCGAAACCAGGCCATGGCGGCGGCCGTCAAGTTGAACCCGTCGCCGACGCGCCGGTAGGAATCGTGCGCCAGCGCGAGATCGACCACCGGATAGAACAGGACCTGGTACTTGATGCTCACCTCGCCGCTCTCGCCCGCGATCAGGCCGACGACCGTCGCCAGGTTGCCGCCCGCGCTGTCGCCGCCGACGGCGAGGCGGCCGGCGTCGATGCCAAGCTCGCCGGCGTGAGCGGCCACCCACCGGGCAGCGGCCCACGCATCATCAAGCGCAGCCGGGAACTTGTGTTCCGGCGCGAGGCGGTAGTCGACCGCGACCACGGTGCAGTCGGCCGCATTGGCGAGGTGGCGGCATAGATTGTCGTGGGTGTCGAGGTCGCCGAACACCCAGCCGCCGCCGTGGAAATAGACCAGGACCGGCTGCAGCGCGCCTGCCGTGCGCGCGCGGCTGCGGTAGAGCCGCAGCGCAATGCGCCCGTGCGCGACCTGCGCCACGCACTCGCCGACCTCGGCGACGGCCGGCTGGGGCTGATTGAGCGCCTCGCGCATGGCGCGCATCTGCATGCGCGCTCCAAGGGGCGTGAGCGACTCGAAAGGCGGACGCCCCGCCTTGATCATGGCATCGAGAAGAAGCCGTGCGTCGGGATCGAGCGGCATCGTCGAGGTCCTGCTCGCCACTGGATAGCATGGGTTTGCGGCGGTGGCGCAAGGCCGGCGGCGGTGTTATCTCCAAGACAGCGTGCAACTCGGTCCGAGCGGGCGCCGTCCGCCGCCGGCGGGCTCACGCACCAGTCGCGCCTGAGGAAACGACCCATGCCATTGCCGAAACATGTATTCAACCCGCCGTTCAACATCGTGCGCGCAAGTCACGCCGTGCTGGGCGTCACCGACCTCGAGCGTAGCCGGGCGTTCTACGAGGGCGCGCTCGGACTGCATGTCGAGGACCATGCGCCGGACGCGGTCTATCTGCGCGGGGTCGAGGAGCGACAGCACCATTCGCTCGTGCTGCGCCGGACAGCGAATCCGGTGTGCGAGCGCATGGGATTCAAGGTCGCCAGCGAGGAGGACCTCGACAAGGCCGCGGCCTATTTCGGCTCCCGGGGCCTGCGCTACGCCTTCGTCGACGTGCCCTATCAGGGGCGCACGTTGCATGCGAGCGATCCGTTCGGTGCGCCGATCGAACTCTATTTTGCGATGGAGAAACGCGAGCGACTGCTCCAGCTCTTCGGCCACTACAAGGGCGTGCAGGCGCAGCGGCTCGATCACTTCAACATTTTCTCGCCGGAGCTGCAGGATGCGGTTGACTTCTACGGCGGCCTCGGCTTCCGCGTGACCGAATACACCGAGGAGGACGGGCGCGATGGGCGCATCATCGCGGCCTGGATGCAGCGCAAGGGCAACGTGCATGACCTCGCCTTCACCAACGGCGCCGGCCCGCGGCTGCATCACATGGCCTACTGGGTGCTCTCCCCGCTCAACATCATTCACCTGTGCGACGTGATGGCCTCGACCGGCCATCTCGACAACATGGAGCGCGGCCCCGGCCGCCATGGCATTTCCAACGCGTTCTTCCTCTACGTGCGCGATCCCGATTGCCACCGCGTCGAGTTCTACACTTGCGATTACCAGACCATGGACCCGGACCACGAGCCGATCCGCTGGTCGATGCGCGACCCGCGCCGGCAGACCTTGTGGGGCCAGCCGGCGCCGCGCTCGTGGTTCGAGGAAGGCTCGCTGTTCGCCGACCAGCCGCCGCGACCGGCGCTGTTCACGGCGGACGTCATCATCGCCGCGTGAACAGGGCCGCCGCGCGCAGCCTCCCGCAGCGCCGGGCTTGGCCCGGCGGCCCACCCAAGTGATCAGCCGGAATCCCTGTCAGAACATCCCGTTGTCGTTCAGAGCCTTCTCCGGGACCGGCTGGACCACGTCCCAGTGCTCGACCGCCTTGCCGTTCTCGAGCTTGAAAATGTCGATGATGGCAAAGCCGCGGGTGCCCGGCTCGCGCACCGCATGAACGTGCACGATCACGTAGTCGCCGTCAGCGAAGATGCGCTTGATCTCGCTGCGGTTGTTGGGGAACTTCTCCTTGAGGAAGGCGATGAAGCCTTTGAGGCCCTCGGGTCCGTCCCTGGCGTTGGGATTGTGCTGGGTATAGCGCGGCCCGAGGTATTTTGAGGCTTCCTCGAAATCCTTCTTGTTGAGCGCCGCATCATAGAGAGCCATGATGGCTTTCTTGTTCGCTTCCATCTGAGCGGCGTCGGCGGCGAGCGCGCTGGGGGCGGCTGGCAGCAAGAAGATCGCGGCAGCGGCCGTGCAGGCGAGCAACAAACGTGACATGGCACACTCCTTGGTTCGAACGACTCTCCTTACATTTTTGACGGCAAGTATAGCGCGATTCCGGGGAAGACGATCAAGATGATCAGGCGCAGGATGTCGGTGATGATGAACGGCAGCACGCCGTAGAAGATGGTCGATATCTTCACCTCCTCCACGACGCTCTTGATCACGAATACGTTCATTCCCACCGGCGGGGTGATCAGAGCGAGTTCGACGGTCATCACGATGATGACGCCGAACCAGATCGGATCGAAGCCGAGATGGATGATGACCGGAAAGATGATCGGCACGGTGAGGATGACCATGGCGAGCGCGTCCATCAGGCATCCGAGCACCAGGTACAGCACCATCAGCACGGCAAGGATGCCGTACTTGCCGATGCCGAGGCCGGTGAGGAACTCCGTCACCTTTTGCGGCGTCTGGGTCACGGTGAGGAAGTAGCCGAACAGAATTCCGCCGATCAGCACGGTGAAGACGGCGGCCGTGGTGCGGG
>DATBWJ010000021.1:0-5471 GCA_036514935.1 Xanthobacteraceae bacterium | reverse complement strand
CGGTGGTGGTGGCGGAGGCGATCGCCGGCGATGACGAGAAGTTCGCCCGCCTCATGACAAGCAAGGCGCGTGCGCTCGGAATGTCCCGCACGGTCTATCGCAATGCGTCCGGGCTGCCCGACCGCGAGCAGGTCACCAGCGCGCGCGATCAGGCTCGGCTCGGGCGCGCGATCCAAGACCGCTTTCCGCGCCTCTACCATTATTTCGCGACGCCCGCGTTCGCCTATCGCGGCCATGTCATGCGCAATCACAACAAGCTGCTCGGCCGCGTTGCCGGCGTCGACGGCATCAAGACCGGCTACACCTATGCCTCCGGATTCAACCTGGTCACCTCCGCGCGCCGCGGCCCGCGCCATGTGGTAGCGGTCGTGCTCGGCGGCCGTTCGGGCGGCGCGCGCGATGCGCGCATGCGCGAGCTGATCGCAAGCTACATCGACAAGGGCGCGGTTCGCCGCACCGCCGCCGCCATTGTCGAGGCGGAACCCCGCACGGCCGTGGCCGCCACGCCGTCGAAACCGGCTCCCGTCGCGCTGCCGACGCCGCCGGCACGTCCGGTCGTCGAGAAGGCCGATGCCGGCGCCACGCCGGCCTCGCCGGCGGCCTCCGGCGAGACTACTGCGACGATTGCGCCGGTGACGGTTGGTTCCGACGCCGAGATCCGGCCAATTGCAGTCAAGACCGTGCGGGTGAGAGCAAGCTCGCTGAAGAGCACGGCGATCGGCGTGACATATTCGCCGGCCCCGTCCGGCGAGGAGCCTGCGGCTCCCGCGCCCCGACCGGCCGACAGCGATTCCGTGCCACTGCCGCGCGCCCAGGGTTCGGTCGAGTCGGCGCGACCTCGGCCTGAGCCGCCGAGCGAGCCGCCGCGCACCACGCGCAGCGGCTGGATGATCCAGGTCGGCGCATATGAAGCGGTCGGCGAGGCCAAGGCGCGCCTGGCCGCGGTCCAGAGCAAGGCCAGCGGCGTGCTGCGCCGCGCCGACCCGTTTACTGAAAAGATTTTGAAGGGCGAAAAGACCTATTATCGCGCGCGTTTTGCCGGCTTCGACAAAGCCGCGGCAGAGGCCGCCTGCCGCCACCTCAAGCGCAGCGACATCACCTGCTTCACCGCCAGGAATTGAGAGGTTGGTAACCGGTGACGTGCGATGCTGCCGCCTCGGCAGTGGTTGCGTGCGAGTACTCAGCGATGGCGGCGAAGCAATACGTCCTTGGCCTCATTGACCCGGGCCGCGAGGTACGTCGAGCCCCCCTGGTCGGGATGCAATTTCTTCATGAGCGCGCGATGGGCGCGTCCGATCTCCCCGGCGCTCGCTCCCGGCTGAAGGCCAAGGATCTCATAGGCCTCCTGGTCAGTCATTTTGCCGGAGCGCGGCGCATGGACCTCCCCCGCTGCCGTACCAGCGTCAGCGTGTTCACGCCAGCCGGCATCCCGGCGGTCGAGATAGGCCTGGAGTAGCGCGCGGCTTTCCTCGTCGACCTCGCTCAGCATCTCGACCACGGTCTTGATGTCGAGCGCCTCCAGCGCGGCGCCCTGGTGCCGCCCGGCAATGACCTGCCCGCGCATGGCGCCGCTGTCGTGGTCAAGCTCCATGTCGAGAAATGGCGAGCGCACGCGCGAGACCTGGCCGCGGCTCTTGCGCATGCGCTGACCGAGGTTGATGGCCTTCCAGGGCAGCCAACCGAGCAATCCCAGCCCGGTGATGCCGAGCGGCAGCGCGAAGGAAAGCTGGCCACGGAATACCAGGAAGACCGCTGCCGCCAGCGCCGCGATGCCCCCGGCAACGCGCGCGCCATAGGCGAGCCCCCTGGGGTCCGCCTTCATGAACACCTTGAGCGCCACGAGGATGACCACAAGCACCACGATTCCGATCAGGATCCCAACCATGGCTATCTCAGCTGCTGCAGCAGTTTGACCGCGCCGGCGGTGCGTTGCGCCGATTCCAGCGCCTTCATGCCGCCGGCCGCGTAGGCCGCCACCGCGCGCAACAGCTCGGCGAGTTCATGGGCGGCGCCCGGGCTGAACCGGCAGTAGGCGCCGCGGCTCAGCCGCGCGATCTCGCGAAACGCGTTGCTCGCAATCGGATCGGTCCCCTCGTGGAAGACGAAGGCCGGCACGCCGAGCAGGCCGAGCTGGCCGGCGGCGGCGCACAGGTCATCGAGGCTCTCCTCCATGGCGTCGCCGACGAACACCAGCGCTTGAACCGTTTCCTTCTCGCTCTCGCGCCGCGCGTGCGCCAGCACCTTGCCGATCTGGGTGTGGCCGCCGCGGCAGTCGATCTTGCCCATCAGCGCCGCAAGCTCGCGCGCATCGCTGATCCAGCGCGAGGTACGGCATTCGCCAAATCCGCGGTAGTAGACGAGTTGGATGTCGAGGCCGCCGACCGCGGCGGCTTCGCGAAACATCTCGGCTTGGAGCTGGCAGGCGATGTCCCAGGTCGGCTGCCGGCTCATGGTGGCGTCGAGCGCAAAGATCAGCCGTCCCCGCTTTCCCGGCGCGACGCCCGGCCGCTCAGCGGCGAGCGCGCGTGCCTTGACGAGGAACGCGTCGATGTCGGCGCGCGTGGAGGTCGGCGCCGGCGTCTTGTCCGATGGTCCGTTCGCCATTCTGGAAACCTCGGCGGAGGATATCTTGTCCAATTATATAGGAAGCGCCCGCCGGCCGCGCATGCGCCTGTTCCGCGATCGTCCTGCCGTCACTTCGGTGTGAATTGCTGCGCCGCCACAGCTTTCCCCGTTGCAGTCGGGCTGATAATGGGCGCCGGGGCGGCGACACCCGGCCCCACCGCAGCGGAGGTCAGCGATGGCACGTCGGCCGGCAGTGGCACGAACATTGAGCGCCCTCGACCGTGCGACCGAGGCGTTCCGGCGCGCGCGCGCCAAGGTCGCCCTCGTGCCGACCATGGGCGCGCTGCACGCCGGGCACCTGTCGCTGGTGCGGCTTGCCGCCCGGCGGGCCGACCGCGTGGTGGTCTCGGTCTTCGTCAACCCGACCCAGTTCGCCCCCCACGAGGACTTCAACACCTATCCGCGCGCCTTTGCGAACGACCTCGCCGCGCTCGCCCGCGAGGGCGTCGACCTGGTGTGGGCACCGCCGGTCACGGCCATGTATCCGCACGGCTTTGCCACCCGCGTCGTGCCGGAAGGCCCAGCCGTGGCCGGGCTCGAAGACGCGTTTCGCCCGCATTTCTTCGGCGGTGTCGCCACCGTCGTGACCAAGCTGTTTGTGCAATGCCGACCGGACATCGCCGTGTTCGGAGAAAAGGACTATCAGCAGCTCAAGGTCGTCACCCGCCTGGCGAAGGACCTCGACTTGCGCGTCAGGATCGTGGCTGCGCCGACGGTGCGCGAAAAGGACGGCCTCGCGATGTCCTCTCGCAACGCCTACCTGTCGCCGCAGGAGCGCGCGATCGCTCCCGTGCTCCACCGCACGCTCAATGATTGCGCGCGCAGGATCGCGGCCGGTGCCGCGATCGGCCAAGCGCTCGCCGACGGGCGCCGAGCGATCAATGCGGCGGGCTTCGTCCTGAACTACCTGGAAGCGCGCCATGCCGAGACGCTGGCGCCCGTCGATCGCGGCGCGGGCGAGCCGCTGCGCCTGCTGGTGGCGGCGCGCCTCGGCAACACTCGGCTCATCGACAACGTGAAGGCGTGAGGCACGACGCTTGCGCCGAGGCCGTCAGCCGCGATGCGGCGCCGGTCAGAAACCCGACGCTGCACCGTCTTCGATTCACGCGCGCGCGAGGATTTCGATCTGCGGCCGCTCGCCGCGCGCCTTGCCGCTGATGGGCGGGCGCGGCAGCGTGGCCTCGCCCGGCTCGATGGCGAAGGTGAAGTCGAGCGAGTACCACGGCCCCGCGACGTCCGGCGCCGGCGCCGCCTCGTTGTCGTGACGCACGTAGTTTCCGATCAGCGCCTTCGTTACGCCGAACTGCACGTCGGTCTCGAGATTGGGATCGTCGTTGACGTAAACCTGCGAGATATGGGTCTTGTAGCCCGGCTTGTAGATCAGGAAATGCAGGTGCGCCGGCCGCATGTTGTGACGGCCCTGCATGCGCAGGAGCTCCCCGACCGGACCGTCGACCGGAATCGGATACCCAGCCGGCTTGACGCTGCGGAAGGCGATGTGGCCGTCCGCAGTGGTCGTAAACTTGCCGCGCAGGTTCATGTCGCTTTGGACGGGATCCTGGTTCTCGTAATAGCCCTCGGGGGAGGACTGCCAGACGTCGACCTCAGCACCCGCGACCGGCTGGCCGCTCGTGTCGTTGACCCAGGCGTCGACGAACAAGGCCGCTCCCGGAGTCGGCGAGCGCACGATCGACTCGCCGTTCCTGGTGCGCGGGGAGTCGAGCCGCCAGAACGGGCCCAGCAGATTGGCGGTGGTCTCGGTCTGGCCGTTGGTGCCGTTGTTGAGCAGGCACACGAGGGTCGAGAATCCCAGCGAGCCCGCCATCAGCACGACTTCGTTGTGGGTCGTGCTCGTGCGCTGGCCGAGCGCGGCGATGTAGGCGCAAGCGTTATGAAATTCCTCCTCGGTCAGCTTCACCTCGCGCGCGAAATCGTGCAGGTGGCGCACCGCCGCCGACATGATCTCCTTGATCCGCGCGTTCTTGGCGCGCGCAAGCTCGCTGAGGACAGCCTCGGTGACCTGCTCCTGGTTCTCGATGATCATGACTGCGTTCCCATCCGCCCCGTCGACCTCGCGGCGATCATAGCATGGCAAGCTCACAGCAGCCCGAGCTGCCGCAGCTCGCGCCGCATGTCTTCCGGCATGTGGCGCGCGCCAGGCGCGGCGCGGTCGAGATCGCGCGGGGCGTCCTCGGCCGCCAGATAGCGCCAGCCCTGGAATGCGCGGAACGGCCGCGGCTCGACCAGCACGACCTTCGGCTCGAGCACGAGCCGGCAGCGACCGATCCCGTCCTTGTCGATGAACGGCCGGATGTCGATGAGCCGCTGCCGGCACATGATCGCGCCGCGGATCACCCAGTAGAGCGAGCCGCCGTCCAACAGTTCGTCGGCGCGCTTGGGGACCATGCGCGTGGTGTGGATGTGCTCGGGCCGGTGGCCGCGCGCCTTCTTGTCCTTGAGCCGCCGTTTGATCCAGGCGCTCAGTTGCTCCACCGAGTCGCAGCCCACGCACAGCTTGATCAGATTGAGCGGCATGTTCGCCTCGTCGGGACAACGGTCGGTATCGGCGCAGGCGAGCCTGACGTTCGACTGGCCGCGGCGGTGCAGGAGGTAGATCGCATGGCGTCGGCCTGCAAGGCGTCCGCCTATGAATCGAACGCCGTGGCCTGCAGCCGGGGTCGGCGCGCGCTATTGCGCGGGGACGCGCGGGCTCGGCTCAGGCGAGGCAGGGGTCGCCGGGGCGAGCTGGACCGGCGGCGGGGCGGACGGATTGGCAGCGCGCGCGACCGGGGCCCGCGCTGCCGGCGGACGGCGCGGCGGCACCGGGGCCTGCGCCGTTGGGCTCG
>DATBWJ010000020.1:0-5757 GCA_036514935.1 Xanthobacteraceae bacterium | reverse complement strand
GGCGGGCGTAGCCCGCCGAAGCAATCCCGCCGGCGAGATCGCCACGCCCCCTGCCCCGTCTCGCGATGACGGCGACCGCGAGGGGGACGAGCACGCCTGAAATCATCCTGCCTTAACCCAGGTCGCGCTCACGTTTCGCTCTGCGTAGGCGCCCGTTGCGAGTGCCGGTCGGCACGGGCTGGGCTTTGTCCTGCGCGGCAGTAGGTTGACTCCCGACCAGGGCCAGCGGTACCGTTATTATCATAACGATCGCGCCGATCAGGGGGAGCGAGACAATGACCGCGACTGCGCCCAGGCCGCAACACGATTTCAGTGATCGGTCGAAATACGACGCGCTCATGGAGGTCATCAGAAGTCGGATCACGACGCGCGCGTTCGATCCCACCCACGTCGTGCCGCACCAGCACTACGAGATGATCCTCGAAGCGGCGCGTCACGCCCCTTCGGGAGCGAATGCGCAGCCGTGGCACTTCATCGTCGTCGCCGACCAGGATCTGAAGAACAAGATCATGGAGTACTTCCGCGAGGAGCAGGTCGCCAGGGCCAGGCTCAAGATGAAGTTTCCGACGCCCGATTACCGCGGCCTCGCGACGGCGCCCGGCATGATCGTCATCGCCAGCGATTTTCGCTGGGTCAAGGCGTTTCCGGTCCTCAACGACGGCTCGGCGCTCGACAACATGTACAAGGAGAACGCCGAGCGCATTCTCCTGCAAAGCGTGGCCGCCGCGACCATGTCGGCGCACCTGGCGGCCGCCGCGCTCGGCTACAACGTGTGGTGGGTGACCGCCATCGGCCAGGAAAAGGCGCAGCAGGCCATGAAGCCTTTGCTCGGCATTCCCGACGAGCTGTCGGTGCTGGACATCATGTGCTTCGGGCCGCCGGCCAAGCCGCCCTACAAGCGGTGGAAGAAGAGTTTGAGCGACATCACCAACTGGAACAGATTCGAGCAGTCTCATTTCATGACCGACGCCCAGATCGACGAGTGGATCGCGAACACGCGTCACAAGGTCATGTATCGAGATGCCCACAACGTCGACTGAGAATGCTGGCACGGCCGGCGGGCGCGAACAAGCCTATCGATTGGACGATCAGGTTGGATTTCTGCTGCGCCGCGCCTACCAGCGTGCGAGCGCAAACCTCGTCGAAAAGATCGGCGGCCATGATCTGACCCCGCCGCAATTTGCCACCCTCGCCCGGCTTTATGAGCGCGGAAAGGTGTCGCAGAACCTGCTTGGCCGCCTCGTCACGATGGAGCCCGCAAATATTCGAGATGTCGTGCAGCGGCTCAGGAAACGAGGCCTCGTCTCAACGACACGAGACCCCACCGATACGAGGTTGATCGTTGTCAGCCTGACCGCGCGGGGGCGCGCGCTCACGCGGGCGCTGCTGCCGGTCGAAATGGCCTGCACGTCAAAAACCTTGGCCCCGCTCGACGAGAACGAGAGAAAGGTCCTGTACGACCTGTTGCGCAGGCTGGCCGCGGGATGACGCGCGCGCCGTTCGCCTTGGCCTCGGCTCAGCCTGCCAGCATGCCCGCCTTGCCCGTCGACCAACGCGCGAACTCGGTCTGAAGCACCGCGACGTGCTCGGCCTCCTCGGCGGCGAGTTCGCGGTAAAGATCGTGCTCGGCTGATCCTTCCGGCACCGCCTTGGCGCGCTCGCTGAAGAAGGCGACGGCCCGCTTCTCGAACTCGATGGCGGCACGGAACAAGGTTTCCGGATCGTCGATGTTGCCGGCGACGCCGGCGTGGACCGCGGCGAGCTCGATATGGAATCCGTCGCTCGGATCGGGAACTGTGACGTGATAGCGGCGCGCGAGCGTCTCCATATGTTCTTTCTCCATCGCGGAGAAGCCGGCAAACAGCGCCTTGAGCACAGCCTCGTCGACCTGAGCGCCGGCGCGATCGTAAAAGGCCTTTCCTCCCAGCTCGATCTGGAAGGCGATTCGGATCGCGTTCAGGGATGCCTGGTCGGACACGCCCGGCCGCTCCAACATGGTCAGCGCTCCCCCGCAATAGGGGCACATCCCGTAGGGGAAGGCGAAGCCCTCGCTCACCTTGGCGCAGCGCTGGCATCGCCACTGCAGGCTGGCGTCCGCGCAGCAGATGTAGGACTCCTCGCCCTCCAGCGGCTGATGGCATTTTGGGCAAACGCTGTTTCCGTCCATGTTCGAACTCCTCATCCGCCGACCGGCGCCGCGCTGGTCATGCCATCGCCCTCCTCGCCGCTCGCCCATGCGAGGCCGGTTGCGACCGTGCGAACGCGCGGGGCCGTTGAACGCCTCCCAACCTGAATGTCCTCTCCGCCGACACGGCGTTGCCGTCTGCTCACGCGCAGGTGATGGGCGGCTGCGCGCGTTTTGACTTGGGGCTGCTGGCCCGCGGCGAGGCCGGTGCCAGCGGCGCGAGACCGGTCGCGGCGACGTCAGGACCCAAGGCTTCAACGTCCTCGCTGACGAGGGGCCATTTCGCTTTGCCCATCCGCAGCCAAGCGCCGATCGCTCGTGCGGCGCGGCGGCCGGCGCCCATGGCAAGGATGACGGTCGCGCCGCCCGTGACAATGTCGCCGCCCGCGAAGACGCCGGGCAGGTTGGTGCACTGCGTGTGCGCATCGGCGGTGATGTTGCCCCGCTTGTTGAGGCCAAGGCCGGGCGTCGCCTGAGCGATGATGCGGTTGGGCGTGGTGCCGAGAGCATAGATGACGGTGTCGCATGCGAGTTCGAGGAACTCGTCGAGCGGCACCGGCTTGCGGCGGCCCCGCTCGTCGGGCTCGCCCAGCGCTATCTTCTGCACGTTCATGCCGCGCACATCGCCGTCTTCGTTGAGCAGGATGTCGACCGGCGTGTGCAGGAAGAAAAACTCGATCCCTTCTTCCCTGGCGTGGCGCAGCTCCTCGATGCGCGCGGGCGCCTCGGCCTCGGATCGACGATAGACGCAGCGCACGTTCGGCGCCCCAAGCCGTTTGGCGACGCGCAGGCAGTCCATCGCGGTGTTGCCGGCGCCGACGACGACGACGCTGGTGCCATGGCTGATCGGCGTGCCGAGGTGGGGGAACTGGTCGCCGCCCATGAGGTTCACGCGCGTGAGGAACTCGTTGGCCGAATAGACCTGGCCGGCGGATTCTCCAGGGATGCCGAGGAAAGTCGGCGCGCCCGCGCCGGCGGCGATGAACACGGCATCGTAGCCCATCTTGCCGGTGAGGTCGGAAAGCGTGAAGGTGCGGCCGATCACCTTGTTGATCTCGAACCGCACGCCCATGTCCTTGAGCCGCTGCACCTCGCGCTCGATGATATCGCGTGGAAGGCGAAACGCCGGAATGCCGTATTGGAGCACGCCGCCGAGCACGTGCAGCGCCTCATAAACGGTCACGGCCATGCCGGATCGCACCAGATCGGCCGCGGCGGCAAGACCCGCCGGGCCGGAGCCCACGATCGCAACTTTGCCAAGCAGCTGCCCGACCGCGGGCGCGACGGCTTTGGGCGGCCGCGCGTGATCGCCGATAAAGCGCTCCAGCCGGCCAATCGCCACCGGCTCAAGCTTGCGGGTCTTGTTGCGCACGAGAATGCATTGGATCTCGCATTGCGTTTCCTGCGGGCACACGCGGCCGCAGATCGACGGGAAGAGATTGGATTCGTGGATGGCCTCCAGCGCGCCATCGACATCGCGCACCAAGAGCTTGCGGATAAAGGTCGGAATATCGATGCCGACCGGACAACCCGCCACGCAGGTCGCCTTGGCGCACTGGATGCAGCGTTCCGCCTCGCGCAGCGCGTCCGCGATGGAATAGCCGAGATTGACTTCCTTGAAATTGTGGATGCGCTCGCGCGGATCGCGCTCCGGCATGCGCACCTGGTCGGCCTCGAGCGCGGAGAATTTCTTATAATTGCGCCGGCCGTTGGTGATCAGTTGCTTTTCCACCCGGCAGACATGATCGAAGTCCTCGTTGGCAAGCGCTTCCTGACGCTTGAACCGCTTCTGCCGCGCATAGAGCTCCTTGAAATCGACCTTGTGCCCGTCGAAATCCGGGCCGTCGACGCAGGCGAACCTGACTTCGCTGCCCACCGTCACGCGGCATGAGCCGCACATGCCGGTGCCGTCGACCATGATCGTGTTGAGCGAGACCTGGGTCTTGACGCCGTATGGCCGGGTAATCTCGACGCAGGCGTGCATCATCGGCAGCGGGCCGATGGCAATGACGAGGTCGGGTTGGTCGCGCTCCGCCACCTCCTCAAGCGCAGCGGTGACAAAGCCCGGCCGGCCGTAGCTGCCATCATCGGTGCAAATGATGAGATCGTCGGCGTGGCCGCGGAACTTGTCCTCCCAGAACACCAGGTCCTTGGTCCGAAATCCCATGATCACGGTGGTGCGGTTGCCGATCTCCTTGAATGCGCGCAGCTGCGGAAAAATCGCCGCCACTCCCAGCCCGCCGCCGACCAGGACCACGTGGCCGACCTTCTCGATGTGCTGCGGCAGCCCGAGCGGCCCGACGAAATCCGCGAACTGGTCGCCCTGCCGGTAATTGTCGCGCATTTCGTGCGTCGTCTTGCCGATCGTCTTGACGACCATGGTGATCGTGCCGCCCTCGCGGTCGTATTCGGCGACCGTCAGAGGAATGCGCTCGCCGCCCTCGTAGAGGCGAAGCATGACGAAGTGGCCGGGCTGCGCGGATTGCGCGATATCCGGCGCGTGGACCTCCCACAGGAAGGTCGTGTCGGAAAATTGTTCGCGGCGGACGATCGGATACATGCTTCACCTGTGGGCGCGCACGGAATCATGAACGCCGGTCACAGCTGCCCGATGGCGGGGCCGACGGCTTCGCCCTAATCGGCTAACCAGTACCTAATTACTGAATAGTTCCTTGACCAAACTCAAGGCCGGAGGTCGGTACGACTATACCTATGGGGGAATCCCGACCGCGAGCAAGCCCGCCGGCGGTCGTGCGACAAGTCGAGAACCACGCTTCAAAGAAGCGCATAGATGTCGCCGGAATTGGCGTCGTCCGGCAGCGCGGCGAGCCAGGCGGCCATCGCGCCGGCATCGATCCAGCGCCCATGCACGAGCACCTGGCTCTCGCCGAGCGCGGCATCGAAGCGCGTAAACCCAAGCGCGGCGCAGCGTGCCAGCGCGGCGAGCGCCACCGCGCGCGCGAGCGTGGTGAACTCGAACGAGAGCGCCGGGAGCGCTGCCGACAGGCCGGCAAGCGCCTCGGCCTCAAAACCCTCGACGTCGATCTTGACGAAGGCGGGCGCGCCATGGCGCGCGATCAGCGCATCGAGCGTCGTCAGCGGCACCGTCAGCGACTTCGTCCAGCGCTGGCCGCGCCAGCCCGGCGCGTGCGCAGCGGCCCGAACGAACGCCTCGGAGGCGGTTGAGACGGTCGGGTTGGCGAGGTTGAGCCGCAGCGCCAGAGAGCCCTCGTGGCGCCCGACCGCCGCAGGCTCGATCGCGACCTCAGCGTCGCGCCCGTAGATCAGCCGCAGCGTGCGCACCAGCATGGGCTGCGGCTCGACCGCCACCACGCGCGCGCCGAGCCGGCGAAATACGCCGACGCGGTCGCCCACGTGCGCGCCGATGTCGAAGACGAGGTCGCCGGGCTTGACGAAGCGCCGGTAGAGACGGTCCATGGCCGCGCGGCGCCGGATGTTGCCATAGTAGATCACGAGCGAGCGCGCGAGCCCGCGCGCGGCGCGCAGGCGGTCCCACAGCGCGCCGGGCTCGGCCGGGCCGAGGTCGAGGGCCGGCAGCGCCAGCGTGCGCA
>DATBWJ010000019.1:0-2062 GCA_036514935.1 Xanthobacteraceae bacterium | reverse complement strand
GGCCGAGCCGGCGCACGAGCGCCGCCACAACCGACTCCGGGCTCTCCTCGGCGCGCACGATGCGCGCGGTGAGGCCGAGCGCCCAGGCGGAGGCCGAGACCAAAAGCGCGCTCGAGCGCGGCGCATGATGGGAGAACCCGGCAAGCTTGTCCTCGATCAGGCGGTCGGCGGTCGCATCGTCGGGCACGCGCAGCAGCGCCTCCGCCAGCACCATCAGGGCAAGCCCCTCCTTGGTCGAGAGCGAGTACTCGTGCAGGAAATCCTCGATCCCGCCGACCCCGCCGCTGCGCGCGCGGATGGCCTCGATCAGTCGGCGCGCGCGCGCATCGACGCGCGCCTCGGCGGCGCCCGCGCGCACCGCCTGCGCCAGCAACGCCGCCGCGATCGGCTCGTCCGCCGGCGCGTAGGCGGCGCGAAATGGCGCAATCAGGTTGGCGGGCTTCGATGCAGTCATGGCGCGATGCGGTTCACCCCATAGGGGCTAACTTTAGGCGTCAAGGCGTAGACTCTCGACGGTCATCGCCCGCGAAAGCGGGCGATCCAGTAGCCGCGGAAGGACGTTTGCAGCGTTGCGCTGCGCCAATTCGAGCTCTTGTGGCTACTGGATGCCCCGCCTGCGCGGGGCATGACAAACGAGAGGTTGTCATTGTCAGCCTAGATTAGCGTTATGCGGCTCGCCCCGTGATCCTAGCCGCGGGCGGGGCGGGCGCAACCAGGCGCGCGACCATTGCGCGGCATATTGCTCTTTGAGGCCGCATGCTCTTTGTTAGCCGCGCCGGCTCGCTGTGGCGGCGACAAGGCTCAGGAAGTTGGCGATGCGTGTTCTCGACCGCCTGCGGGCACTGCGCGGCAGGGTCATTCTCGGCGGGCTCGCGATGAGCCTCGCCGGGCCGGCTGCCGCGCAGACGGCGGTGAAGTTCTCGCTCGACTCGAATTTCGACGGGCCGTCGGCGCCGTTCGTGGTCGGCATCGACCGCGGCTACTACAAGGCCGAGGGCCTCGATGTGAGCGTCGAGGCGGCGAGCGCGCTCGATCCCGTCACCCGCGTGGCGTCGGGCAGCTACGACATGGGTGTTGCCGACATCAACGCGCTCATCCGGTTCCGCGACCAGAATCCGGCCAGTCCGGTCAAGGCCGTGTTCATGGTGTATGACCGGCCGCCGTTCGCGATCATTGCGCGCAAGAGCCGCGGCATCGCCGCGCCCAAGGACCTGGTCGGCAAGAAACTGGGCGCGCCGGCGGCCGACGCCGCCTTCGCCCACTGGCGGATTTTTGCGCGGGCGAACGGCATCGACCTCGCCAGGGCGACGATCGAAAACGTGGGCCTGGCGGTGCGCGAGCCGATGCTGGCCGCCGGCCAACTCGACGCCATGATCGGCCAGTCGTTCGCGTTCGTCGACCTCAAGGAGCGCGGGGTGCCGGTCGACGACATCGTGGTCATGCTGATGGCCGATTACGGCGTGACGCTCTACGGCAATGCGATCATCGTCAATCCGAAGTTCGCCGCCGACAAGCCCGAGGCGGTCAGGGCATTCCTGCGCGCGTTCCTGCGCTCTCTCAAGGAGACGGTGCGCAATCCCTCCCGCGCCGTCGACTCGGTGCTCAAGCGCAACGACCTCGCCAAGAAGGAGGTCGAGATCGAGCGCCTGCGCATGGCGATCCGCGACAACATCCTGACCGCCGAGGCGAGGGCCAGCGGCTACGGCGGCGTCGAGGCCGCCCGGCTCGACGGCTCGATCGATCAGATCGCGCTCGCCTACACCTTCAAGTCGAAGCCGAAGGGCGCCGACATTTTCGATGCCGCCTTCCTGCCGGCCGCCTCCGAGCGCCGGCTTGATTAGGACGCACTTTCGCCATTGCGCCAGTGAACTGCGGACCGCCATAGGCGTTAACATAAGGAAATCGGCGCAGCCCCACCTCCGTCATGCCCCGCGCAGGCGGGGCATCCAGTAATCGCAGGACGTCGTATCGGAGCGCTGCCGTGCAATACTCGCCGCATTGTGGTTACTGGATCGCCCGCTTGCGCGGGCGATGACAAAGGGAATGGCCAGATGGTGCTGTC
>DATBWJ010000018.1:0-2753 GCA_036514935.1 Xanthobacteraceae bacterium | reverse complement strand
ACCATCGTCACCAACTCGTCGAACAACTACGGCCCCTACCATTTCCCCGAGAAGCTGATCCCGCACATGATCATCAAGGGACTGGCGGAGGAGCCGCTGCCGGTCTACGGCGACGGCCGCAACGTGCGCGACTGGCTCTATGTCGAGGACCACGCGCGCGCGCTCAGCCTGGTCATCGAGCGCGGCCAAGCGGGCGAGACCTACAACATCGGCGCGCGCGCCGAGCGCGCGAACATCGAGGTGGTGCGCGCGATCTGCGACCTGCTCGACGACCTGGCGCCGTCGTCGCGCGGGGCGCGCCGCCGCCTGATCACGCTGGTGGCGGATCGGCCCGGCCACGATCAGCGCTACGCCATCGACGCCGGCAAGATCGCCCGCGAGCTCGGATGGCGGCCGGCCGAAAGCTTCGAGTCGGGCCTTGCCAAGACGGTGCGCTGGTATCTCGCCAACCGAAGCTGGTGGCAGGCGATCCTCGACCGCGGCTACGAGGCCAAGCGCCTCGGCCTGCCGGTGGCTGAGAGCGCGTCGTCCTAGCGGCTACGTGGTCCGGCGCGGGCGCGGCCGCCCTGCGGTCGCCGACGGGTGCGCCGTCCCAACGGTCTTGCGCGCCGCCTTGCCGCGCACGAACGCCAGCATTTCGGGCAGACATTTGCGCGCGAGGTCGAAGCGCTCGATCACCGTTTCACGCGCGCGCTCGCGCAGCGCGGCAAAGCGGTGCGGACGGGCGAGCGCCGCAATGACGCGCTCGGCGATCTGCTCGCTGTCGAAGAACGGCACGAGCACGCCGTTCTTTCCGTCGATGACCTCCTGCACGGGGGCGGTGTCGGAGGCGATCACCAGACACCCCGCGCTCATGGCCTCCAGGAGAGACCACGACAGCACGAACGGGTAGGTAAGATAGATGTGGGCCGAGGACACCTGCAGGACGCGCAGATAGTCGTGATAGGGCAAGGGGCCGGTGAAATGCACGCGCGCCGGATCAATGCGATCGGCGACCTCGTCGAGGTAGATCGATTTCCACGTCCGCCCCTTGGGCGGACTCGCCCCGTAGGACGTGCCGTCGCCGCCGACGATCACCACCTGGCAGCGCGGGCGCGCGGCGAGGATGCGCGGCAGCGCGCGCATGAACACGTGATAGCCACGCATCGGCTCGAGATTGCGCGCGACGAACGTGACCACCTCGTCCTGCGAGGAAAGCCGCAGGCCGGAGCTCAATCGCAGCGATGCCTCAGCCGGCTTGGCGACGCCAACGTCGATGCCCTCGTGAATGACCGCGATCTTGTCCTGGAACTCGCGCGGGAAGGTCGAGCGCTGCCAGCGCGTCGGCGCCACGCCGGCGGCGCAGTCGATGAGCCCGAGCAAGGTTGCCGCGTTCTTGAGGTGGAGCGAGACGTGGCCGTCAAGCCCGATCGCGGGGAACTCCGGATCGAAGCCGATGTCGCGGTCCTCGCTGCCGTAGTAGAACTCGCAGTAGAGCAAGAGGCGCGCGTTGGGAAAGATCGTGCGCAGCGGCAAGGCTTCGCCCCATCCGGGATGGGCGAGGACGACGTCGGGCACAAAACGGGCGGAGGCGAGCGAGGACAGCCCGTAGAGCACTTGCTCGGCGCGCCGGCACTCGATGTCGAAGCGGCGCGCGAACGGGTGCGTCGCCGACACGTCCGTGTCATTGAGTGAATATTTCAACAGCCTCACGCCACTCGCGCCGCGCGCGGTCGGCGAGCCGATCGCCACCACCTTGGCCTTCGGGTCGCGCGCGAGCGCCTGGGCAACATGTCGGAACTGCGCCGGAAAGTTGTTGTGCACAAACAAGATATTCATCAAGTCATACCGACTCCGCTTGATTGCTTCCTCGTCATCACCGGGCCACCGCGAAGCGGCGAGTCCCGGTGATCCCGATTATTTGGGCACGGCCGCGCCCTGCTCATCGAGATCGCCGCGACAAGCGCGGCGATGACGATGGAACTGATTGGCCGGATTTCGTATCATCGGCCCGGCAATGGAAGGATCCGCTCGCTCATCCGCACAGACCTATCGCTAACATCTCGTTCCGGCAACGACCGTCAATCGCGCGCGCGGCTTGGCGACCGGGCGGGACATCGCTATCGTGCTGGCATCGTGACCTGACAAGGAGAGCGCGGCGATCGCACCGGCGAGGCGTGGCAGGCTCATGGTTATCGCAATTCAGTTAAGCATTTCAGATATTTACGTAAACGCTTCGGCAACGATCTATTGACCCGGCCGCGCCGTCCACACTACTACTACGTAAGTTCGAGGAGACGGGCATGGAGCAATCCAAGACATTGGAGCGCCAGAAGAGCGTCGACGTAAATCGGGGGATTTACGTCATCCGCTATGCCGCCGCCCGGGACGACATCAACCCGCCGAAGGTCAAGGTGTCGCTTGCCCCCGGCAGCGACCGCAACGTCGACCTCCTGCTGCATCCTGATTGCACCGAGTCCATCCTGTGGCAGCCCGGCACCGGCCTCGTGGTGCGCGCGCTCAATCCCGGCAAGCTGTTTGTCGAAGTCATCCCGATCCATGCCAACGGCTCGACCGCGGCCACCGTGAAGATCGAGACGCTCTCGCAGGGCACCGACGCCTACCAGTCGATTGAGGCCGCCGATGCGTTCGCAAGCGCGCTCGACCTGCGCGGCTTTCGCGTTCTCGGCCATGTCGCCGGCCGCGGCGACGTGATCGTGAACGCCGACGAATGGATCGGCGGGCCCACCGCGCCCTCGCGCATCGAAGGCATC
>DATBWJ010000017.1:0-3737 GCA_036514935.1 Xanthobacteraceae bacterium | reverse complement strand
CGAGGCCAAGGAATATGTCCGCAAACAAGGCGCGCCGATCGTGGTGAAGGCCGATGGGCTGGCCGCCGGCAAGGGCGTGGTGGTCGCCCGCAGCCTGGCCGAGGCGGAGGCGGCCATCGACGCCATGCTGGGCGGAGCGCTGGGCGCGGCGGGCGCCGAAATCGTGATCGAGGACTTTCTCGCCGGCGAGGAGGCGAGCTTCTTTGCGCTGTGCGACGGCGACAGCGTGCTGCCGCTCGTGAGCGCCCAGGACCACAAGCGCGCCTTCGACGGCGACGAGGGCCCCAACACCGGCGGCATGGGCGCCTATTCGCCCGCCCCGGTGATGACGCCGGAAATGACGCAGCGCGCGCTCGCCGAAATCGTGCGGCCGGCGGTTACCGCGCTCAAGGCGATGGGCTGCCCCTATCGGGGGGTGCTCTATGCCGGCCTGATGATCACCGAGACCGGCCCGCAGCTCATTGAATTCAACGTGCGGTTCGGCGATCCGGAGTGCCAGGTGCTGATGCTCCGCCTCATCTCCGACCTGGTGCCGGCGCTCATTGCCACCCGCGACGGCATGCTGAAGACTTTTGATCTGCGCTGGCTTGACGAGGTGGCGCTGGCGGTGGTGATGGCTGCGCGCGGCTATCCCGGCGCCTACGAGAAGGGCTCGCTCATCGGCGGCCTGGAAGAGGCCGAAGCCGTCGACGGCGTCGAGATATTTCACGCCGGCACGCGGCGCGAGGACGGCCGCCTCATCGCCGATGGCGGGCGCGTGCTCAATGTCGGCGCGCGCGGGGCGACGGTCGGCGAGGCGCGCGCGCGCGCCTATGCGGCGATCGCCAAGATCAACTGGCCGCACGGCTTTTTCCGCCGCGACATCGGCCACCGCGCGCTCGCCCTTCAAACGCGCGGGCGGTGAACTTTCCGGATCCAATAACCGCCGGTCAGATGATCGTGAGCGCTCTCGCGCTCTCCTGCAGCGGGCGCGGACCCTCGCTCGTGATGAGGAATGTATTGCCGATCCACACGCCGCCCCCCGACGGCATCAGGACGTGCGGGTGAATGACGATAATCATTCCCGCCGCCAGTTCCGCCTCCTCCTTGTCGTCGATGAGCGGCCGTTCGAAAATGTCGAGGCCCTGGGAGTGTCCGGGATGAAGGCCCATCCTGTGGCCGGCACCCTCGATGGCGCTCACGATCGCCCGAAAAACCTCGCTTGCCTTCACGCCGGGCCGCAGCAGCGCGAGCGCCGTGTTCTCGGCCTTAAGACAGACGCCGTAGGCCGCCTCGACCTCCGGTGTCGCCGGCCCCACGCACAAGGTGCGCTCAAGCTGCGTAAAATAGCCGCCGGGCCCAGCGACCTCGGCATTGAACAGCACGACATCGCCTGGCTCATAGGTGTCCGCGGCGAGGTCGAGGAATTTGGCCACCGGATGGGGATCGGCCGCCATCATGAAGTAGGTGTTCTCCGCGCCGAGCTGCCTGAGCAGGTGGTCGATTTCGATGAACACGTCCGCCTCGCAACGGCCGGGCCGTACCAGTTTTGAGAACGCCTCAAAGGCAACGTCGGTCAGATGGGCCGATTGCCGGACCCAGCCCAGTTCCTCCTCGGACTTGATCATGCGCGCTTCATCCAGAATGTCGCCGGCCTCCACCAAGGTTGCGCCGGGAAGTGCCGCCGTCAGTTGCAGGTAGAACTCGGCGAACATCGTCTTCACGCTGCACAGCCCGACCCGCGCCCATCCCATTGCTTTCACCATTGCAGCGGCATGGGCGGCGGTGGAGCCCGCACTCGCCTGCAACCCGAGATATTGCTTTACCAGGAGAGAACGCTCTGCGGTGCGCGCCAAAAACCTCGGCTCGCCCTTAGCGGGGAAGACGAGGATTTCTCCCCCGAACGGCTCGGCCCAGTTGGTGAGGTAGCGCAGGTATCCGGCCGCCGCCACAAAACGAACGCCTGAAACGAGCAGGACGTCCAGACCTCGTTCCTTCATTTTCGTGCGGACGAGATCGTGGCGCCGTCGCAGTTCCGCCTGAGATATTCGATCGCGCGCTGCTATCACGATCCCCTCCTTCACCCCGTCACATCCTCAAGTGCCGTCATTGCGAGGCGCGCGCAGCGCGCCGAAGCAATCTCCTGCAGGAAAGCGTGCCCCTCATCAAGATTGCTTCGGCGGCCCGCGGCCGCCTCGCAATGACGACGCCAGCTTGCCTGCGCCGGGTGCGCAGCCGCTCGCACGCGTGGTAGAACGCCGCGGCCGGCGCGCGCGCCGGCGCCGACTAGGGGGATGGACATGGCGACGCTTGCGCAAAATTTTGACCTCACCAACGAGTTCAACATCCTGCGCATCATCTGCGGGGCGTTCCTGTTGCCCCATCTCTACGCCAAGGCGTCCAACCTGCCCTTCGCCTATCAGCTCTACCGCGATTTTCGGCTCTACCCGCCCAAGCTGTGGGTGTTCTCCTGCCTCGCGATCGAGATCGTGTGCTCGACCGGGCTCATATTCGGCCTCTACACGCGCTACGCCGCGCTCCTGGCGGCCATTTTCCTGTTCGGCGCGGCGTGGGCGGTGTGGCGCTACTCGGGCGGCAAGTGGCTGTGGAACATCGGCGGCTTCGAATATCCGCTGTTCTGGGCGATCTCATGCGTGGTGGTGGCGATGCACGGCTGAGCGCGGCGCTTTAGCCAGTGATTCGCGCCGCGGAGCCTCAAGCCCGCACGTTGACAGCGCCGACGCCCTCGCCGATCATCCCTTGAGGACAACAAGCGGGAGGAAACGATGCGTGCGAAGACCTTCCTCGTCGCCGCGCTGATCGCGGCGGTGAGCGGCGCCGCGGCGCAAGCGCAGACGAAGATCCGGCTCTCCTACATCGTGCCGGTGTCGAACTGGGCCACGATGCTGGTGCAGAAGCAGGACCTTATGAAGCACCACGGCAAGTCCTACACGCTCGATATCATCCACTTCCAGGGCACGCCGCAGCTCATCACCGCGCTCAGCGTCGGCGAGCTCGAAATCGCCAACTTCGGCTTCACCACGCTGCCGCTCGCCATCGTCAACGCCGGCATGAACGACCTGCGCATCATCTCCGACGAGCTGCAGGACGGCGTGCCCGGCCACTACAGCAACCAGTTCCTGGTCCGCAAAGACGGCCCCATCCAGTCGTGGGCCGACCTCAAGGGCAAGGTGGTCGCCTCCAACGCCTACGGCAGCGGCACCGACATCCCGCTGCGCATCATGCTGGCCAAGCACAACCTCCAGGACAAGCGCGACGTCACCATCATCGAGACGCCGATTCCCACCATGCCGGCGATGCTGGCCGAAAAGAAGGTCGAGCTGGTGCCGCTGCCGCGGCCGTTCACCGCCAACCCGCAGGTGGTGGCGGCGACGCGCACGATCGGCACCACCGGGGACGCGGTCGGCATCAACCAGCTCGGCATGTGGGTGGCGCGCGCCGGCGTCATCGAGAAGAACCGCGCTGCCTTCATGGATTTCATGGAGGACGCGCTGCGCATCGAGCGCTGGTATCTCGACCCCAAGAACCACGACGCGGCCGTCAAGATCGCGATGGCGATCACCAAGACGCCGGCCGAGCGCTGGGATAGCTGGCTGTTCAGGAAGGACGGGCAGAACGGCGACTACTACCGCAATCTCGACGGCAGGCCCGACGTCGACGCGCTCCAGAAGGTCATCGACCTGCAGGTCAAGCACGGCTTCCTCAAGCAGACGATCGACGTGAAGAAGTTCGTCGAT
>DATBWJ010000016.1:0-3530 GCA_036514935.1 Xanthobacteraceae bacterium | reverse complement strand
CCGCCACGCCTATGGCTGCGGGCGGCCAT
This sequence comes from Xanthobacteraceae bacterium, assembly GCA_036514935.1. GTDB lineage: Bacteria > Pseudomonadota > Alphaproteobacteria > Rhizobiales > Xanthobacteraceae > DATBWJ01. The sequence continues at coordinate 3,501 of DATBWJ010000016.1, read as the reverse complement.
GAAGGTCTTGACGATGCGGTCCTCGAGCGAATGGAAGGACACCACGACCAGGCGGCCGCCGGGCCTGAGCACGCGCTCGGCGGCGGCGAGCGCGCGGGTGAGCTCGCCGAGCTCGTCGTTGACGAGGATGCGCAGCGCCTGGAACGTGCGGGTGGCCGGATGAATGTCGGTGGGGCGCGCCCGCACCACCCGGCTCACGATCTCGGCGAGTTGGACGGTTGTCGTGATCGCATCGTTTGCGCGCGCGCGGACGATGGCGCGCGCCACGGCGCGGGCGCGGCGCTCCTCGCCGAGCGCGGCAATCACCGTAGCGAGATCGCGCTCTGAGGCGCGCGCCACGACATCGGCCGCCGTCGGGCCGCCGCCACCCATGCGCATGTCGAGCGGGCCTGCCAGACGGAAGGAAAAGCCGCGCTCCGCCGCCGCGAGCTGCATTGAGGAAACGCCAAGGTCAAAGGCGACGCCGTCGACCCGCGCGTCGCCGGCGATGGCGGCAAGCGAGGAGAACTTGTCCTCCACCAGCCTCAGCCGGCCGCGCGCCTGTTCGACGAGGTCGGCGCCGCGCGCGATCGCCGTGGGGTCACGGTCGATGGCGATGACGCGGCAGTCGGCGGCGGCCAGAATCGCGCGCGTGTAGCCGCCCGCGCCGAAGGTGCCGTCGATGATGAGGCTGCCGTCGCGCGGGGCAAGGAATTCCACCACGCGCTCGACGAGCACGGGAATGTGGCGGACCAGTCCGCCAGCGGCGTCCGGTTGCCCGGCGCCGCGGTCCGTCATCATTCCCGTGCCCTTGGGGGCTGGCGCCCCCTCGCCTGGGCGTCGCTCATCGCCGCACGCACGGTCGCGGTGGCCTTCGCCAAGTGCGCGCGGAAGCGCTGCGGTTCCCAGATCTGGAACTTGTGGCCGAGGCCAACGAACACCAGGGCGTCGGCGATGGCGGCATGCGCCTTGAGTTCCTCCGTCAGGATCACTCTGCCCTCGCCATCCACCTTGAGGGTCTCGCTCGTGCCATAGAGCGCCACCAGAAACTCCTCCCGCTCCTGCGAGTACGGCGGATAGCGCTCGATCATCCGCTCGATATCGGCGAGCAACGCGTGGCCGCCGGCGTCGATCGCCGAGCGGTCGAGCGAGGGGTAGCAGTAGAGGCCGTCGAACCCGTCGCGCGCGAGCACCGCACGGAATGGCGCCGGTATCGACACGCGCCCCTTGGCATCGAGCCGCAACGTGTAGTTCGACACGAAGCGGTCCATGACCCTGCGCTCCGATACGCCCCCAGGCCTCGCAGGATGAGGCGAACCAACGAAATGGGTTTAAGTGGGATACCATGGGATATTATGGGCGTCAACGCCACCGCTCGGCAACGGGCCACGGCGCGCGCGGCGGTGATCGCTGCGATTAGGAGAGGTTAGGCTTAAGGAATCGTTGCCGCACCTGGCGTCAGGGGTTGGAGCAGCTCGATGCGGATCGTGCTATTCAGCGACATCCACGGCAACCGCGAGGCGCTCGAAGCCTGTCTCGCCCATGCCGAGCGCGGCGGGGTCGACCGCTTCGTCTTCCTCGGTGACTTCGTCGGCTACGGCGCCGATCCCGGGTGGGTCATTGATGCGGTTTTGGCCCGCGTGGCGCAGGGCGCTGTCGCGATCCTCGGCAATCACGACGCCGCAGTCGCGGGCAGCACGGCGGGGATGAACCGCGCCGCCGCCATCGCCATCGAATGGACGCGCACGCGGCTCACCACCACGCAGCAGGATTTTCTGGCGCGGCTGCCGCTCACCTTTATCGAAGGTGATCGCCTTTACGTGCACGCCAGCGCCGACGCCCCTGCCGCCTGGCACTATGTCACCGACGCCTATTCCGCCGCGCGCAGCTTGGCGGCGACCGACGCGCGCGTGACGCTGTGCGGCCACGTCCATGTGCCGGCGGTCTTCCATGCCACCGCGGCGGGCCGCGTCGGCGGCTTTCGGCCGGCCGACAACATCGCAATGGCGCTGGCACGCGACCGCCGTTGGCTGGCGGTCATTGGCGCGGTCGGCCAGCCCCGCGACGGCGACCCACGGGCCTGTTATGCGGTGCTCGATGATGAACAGGATGCGCTGACCTATATCCGCCTGCCCTACGATATCGACCGCGCGGCGGGAAAAATTCGCGAGGCCGGATTGCCGGCGGTGCTCAGCGAGCGTTTGCGTCACGGGTATTGATGCAGCGGGTGAATTCCTCGCGCCGATCGCGGACATCTTGCTATGGTCCGGCCATGCCGGCTTTTTCGCCCGACTCAGGCCTCGTCACGCGCGTCGTGGCCTCGCCCAACCATGACGCGCGCGCGGCGCGCGTGGACATGATCGTGCTGCACTACACCGGAATGGCGCGCGCGGAGGATGCGCTGGCACGGCTGTGCGACCCGCAGTCCAAGGTATCGTGCCACTACCTCGTCCTCGACGACGGGCAAATCTGGCAGCTCGTGCCGGAGGAGCGGCGCGCCTGGCACGCCGGCGTCTCCTCGTGGCAGGGCGAGACCGACATCAACTCGTGCTCGATCGGGATCGAGATCGCCAATCCGGGGCACGACTTCGGCTATCCCGACTTTGCCAAGGACCAGATCGATGCGGTCATCGCGCTGGGCCGCGACGTGATCGCGCGCCGAAAAATCCCCCCCCCGCGCGTGCTCGCCCACTCCGACGTGGCGCCCGCGCGCAAGAGCGATCCCGGCGAGAAATTTCCCTGGCACCGGCTGGGCGCCGCCGGCATCGGCCTGTGGGTTGCGCCGAGCCAGATCGTGCCGGGTCCCGAGCTCGACCCGGGCGATCACAGCGAGATCGTCGCCCGGCTGCAGCAGGCGCTCGCCGAGTTCGGCTACGCCGTCGCCGTGACCGGCTCCTATGATGACGCCACCAGGGGCGTCGTCACCGCCTTCCAGCGCCACTTCCGTCCCGCCCGTGCGGACGGTATCGCCGACCATTCGACCATCGAGACGCTCAGAAGGCTCCTCGCCGCCCGCCGGTCCGCGGAGTAGACTCCCCGCGCCAGCCATGACGGCGAACAATCCCCTTGACCCGGGGCGCTCGCATCCCCACACATGATCTATCAGTCGGTTGGACGGCCGCTGCCGCAGGGACCGAAAGGTCGCGGCAGAGGAAAGTCCGGGCTCCATGGGCATACGGTGCCGGATAACCTCCGGCGGGGGAGACCCCAGGGAAAGTGCCACAGAGAACAGACCGCCGCGGCGCGTTGCGTTAGGCCGCGGCAAGGGTGAAACGGTGCGGTAAGAGCGCACCGCGCCGCCGGCAACGGCGGCGGCACGGCAAACCCCACCGGGAGCAAAACCGAATAGGAATGACGTTGGCGCGCAAATCTTCGGATTTTTGCGCCAGGTCCGTCCGGGCCAGTCATTCGGGTAGGTTGCTTGATGCGCCGGGCAACCGGCGTAGCAGAGGAATGGCCGTCACGCCGGCCGCTTCGGCGGCAGGCCTTACAGAACCCGGCTTACAGGCCGGCTGATAGGTT
>DATBWJ010000015.1:0-6216 GCA_036514935.1 Xanthobacteraceae bacterium | reverse complement strand
TCGGCGGCGCCATCGGGATCGGGCACACGCGCTGGGCAACGCACGGGCGGCCGAACGAGACCAACGCGCATCCGCACGCCACCGACCGCGTCGCCGTCGTCCACAACGGCATCATCGAGAATTTCGGCGAGCTGCGCGCGGAGCTTGAGTCCAACGGCGTGAGGTTCTCGACCGAGACCGACACCGAGGTCATCGCGCATCTCGTCACGGCGGAGCTGAAAAAGGGCCGCAGCCCGGCGCAGGCGGTCGCCGCCGCGCTGCCGCGACTCAAGGGCGCGTTCGCGCTCGTCTTCCTATTCGAGGGCGAGGACGATCTGCTGATCGGCGCGCGGCGCGGTTCCCCGCTCGCCATCGGCTACGGCGAGGGCGAGATGTACCTGGGCTCGGACGCCATTGCCCTTGCCCCGTTCACTGCCTCGATCAGCTATCTCGAAGACGGCGACTGGGTGCTCGTGCGACGCGGCGGCGCCGAGGTGCGCGACGTGGCCGGCGCGCCCGTCAAGCGCGCCATCATCCGGACCAACGCGTCGGCCTTCCTGATCGACAAAGGCAACCACCGCCATTTCATGGCCAAGGAGATCCACGAGCAGCCCGAGGTCGTCGCCCACACGCTCGCCCACTATGTCGACATGGCGGCCGGGCGGGTCGTGATGCCGGAGCACCTGCCCTTCGACTTCCGCGCGCTCACGCGGGCCTCGATTGCCGCCTGCGGCACCGCCTACTATGCCGGGCTGGTGGGCAAGTACTGGTTCGAGCAATTGGCGCGGCTGCCGGTCGAAATCGACATCGCCTCGGAATTCCGCTACCGCGATGCGCCGTTCGAGACCGGCAACCTCGCGATCTTCGTGTCGCAGTCGGGCGAGACCGCCGACACCTTGGCGACGCTGCGCCATGCCCGCGAGCGCGGCCAGCACGTGCTCTCGATCGTCAACGTGGCGACCTCGACGATCGCGCGGGAGAGCGAGGTCGTCATGCCGACGCTGGCGGGGCCGGAGATCGGCGTGGCTTCGACCAAGGCCTTCACCTGCCAGCTCGCCGTGCTCGTCTGCCTTGCGATCGCCGCCGGCCGGGAGCGCGGCGCCGTATCGGCGAGCGAGGAGCGCTCGCTGGTGCGCTCCCTCATGGAGGTGCCGCGGCTGATGGCCGAGGCGCTCGCGCTCGAGCCCGATATCGAGCGGCTGGCGCGCGAGCTCGTCAAATGCCGCGATGTGCTCTATCTCGGGCGCGGCACCAGCTTCCCGCTCGCGCTCGAAGGCGCGCTCAAGCTCAAGGAAATCTCCTACATCCACGCCGAGGGCTACGCCGCCGGCGAGCTCAAGCACGGGCCGATCGCGCTGATCGACGAGACCATGCCGGTAATCGTGATCGCGCCGTTCGACGCGGTGTTCGAAAAGACCATGTCCAACATGCAGGAGGTCGCCGCCCGCGGCGGCCGCATCATCCTGATCACCGACGCCGAGGGCGCCCGCCACGCCAAGCTGCCGACGCTGGCGACGCTCATCTTGCCGGCGACCGCCGCCGCGGCGGCGCCGCTGGTCTACGCGTTGCCAGTCCAGCTCATTGCCTATCACACCGCCGTCCTCATGGGCACCGACGTCGACCAGCCGCGCAACCTTGCCAAATCGGTGACGGTCGAGTGACGGGCGGCCGCCGGGATGCCGCGACGAATTGATCGACCAATTGATCTGGCGGCCCCTTGCGCGGCGCCGCTATAATTGCTTGCACCGGGGCGACATCGCGAAGCAGCAAACGCCCGCATTCATGACCAGCGAACCAACTCCCGCCGAGACCATCCTCGACGCCACCCAGCCGGAGCCCGAGCGCCCTCATCATTCCGGGGTCGGCGCCCGCATCCGCAACTATTTCCTCACCGGCCTTGTGCTGGTGGGGCCGATTTTCATCACCGCCTATCTCACCTGGTCGTTCATCACCTGGGTCGATGACGTGGTGCGACCCTTCATCCCGGTCGACTATCGGCCCGAGACCTATCTGCCGATCAAGGTGCCCGGCACCGGCCTCATCATCGCGTTCATCGCGCTGACGCTGCTTGGATTCCTCACGGCCAACCTGGTCGGGCGCACGCTGGTCGAGCTGGGCGAGAACCTCCTCCACCACATGCCGATCGTGCGGCCGATCTACCGCACCATGAAGCAGATCTTTGAAACGGTCTTCTCGAAGGGCGGATCGAGCTTCCGCAAGGTTGGCCTGGTCGAGTTCCCCGCGCCCGGCATGTGGTCGCTGGTGTTCCTGTCGCAGCCGCCGAGCCCCGACGTGGTGGCCCGCCTGCCCTCGACCGAGCACGTCTCCGCCTTCATGCCGTGCACGCCGAACCCCACCACCGGCTTCTTCTTCTACGTGCCGCGCAGCGACGTGGTCGAGCTCGACATTTCGGTGGAGGCCGCCATGACGCTGCTGATGTCGGCCGGCATGGTGCAGCCGAACGGCAAGAAGCTGTCCGCGCTCGCCGAGACCGCGACCGCCGCCCGCGCGCTGCGCGCCGCGCGCACCAAGGAGCCGGCGACCTGATCTCCCGCAAGGCGTGATCAGCGCGCCCCGGGCACCCGCGTCAGCCGGCGCGCAAGAGCCGGATCGCCTCGTCGCGCTCGAACAGATAGAGCAGCAGCCGCAACGCCTGCCCACGCGCGCTGGTGAGCGCGGGGTCGCGCGCGAGCACGAGCGCGGCATCATCGCGTGCCGCCTGCAACAGCTGGCCATGCGCATCGATGCGGGCGAGGCGGAAGCCCGGCATGCCGCTCTGGCGCGTGCCGAGCACATCGCCTTCCCCGCGCAGGCGCAGATCCTCCTCGGCGATGCGAAAGCCGTCATCGGTCTCGCGTAGCACCGCCAGCCGGGCTTTCGCCGTCTCTCCCAGCGGGGTCTTGTAGAGCAGCAGGCAGGCCGAGCGCTCGCGGCCGCGACCGATGCGGCCGCGGAGCTGATGGAGTTGGGCGAGGCCGAAGCGCTCGGCATGCTCGATCACCATGACGGTGGCTTCCGGCACGTCGATGCCGACCTCGATCACGGTCGTTGCCACCAGGAGCCGGGTCTCGCCGGCCGCAAAGCGCGCCATGGCTGCATCCTTGTCGGGCCCGCGCAGACGGCCGTGCACGAGGTCGACGCGGCGGCCGAAGCGCTCTTTGAGCGCGCGATAGCGCTCCTCGGCGGCCGCGAGATCGCTTACCTCCGATTCCTCCACGAGCGGGCAGACCCAATAGACGCGGCGGCCCTCCTCAAGCGCACGCCCGACCGCCGCGACCACCTCGTCAAGGCGATCGAGCGGCGCCGCGCGCGTGTCGACCGGGCTGCGGCCGGCGGGTTTTTCGCGCAGTTCCGAGCAATCCATGTCGCCGAAATAGGTCAGCACCAGCGTGCGCGGGATCGGCGTTGCGGTCATCACCAGCACGTCGACGGCCTCGCCCTTGCGCGCCAGCGCCAAGCGCTGGTGCACGCCGAAGCGGTGCTGCTCGTCCACCACCGCCAGCGCCAGGTCGCGGAACGCGACCTCCCCCTGGAACAGCGCGTGGGTTCCGATGAGCAGATCGATCTCGCCCTGCGCCAGGCGGGCCAGCACCTCGCCGCGTTCGCGGCCGCGCTCGCGGCCGGTGAGGATGGCGGCGCTGAGGCCGGCGGCGGTGGCGAGCGGCGCGATCGTCTTCCAGTGCTGGCGGGCGAGGATTTCGGTCGGCGCCATCAGGGCGGCCTGGCGGCCGGCCTCGATCACCGCCGCGCAGGCGAGCAGGGCCACCACCGTCTTGCCGGAGCCTACGTCGCCCTGCAGCAGGCGGACCATGCGCTCCGGCCGGGCGAGGTCGGCGACGATGTCGGCGAGCGCGCGCGTTTGCGAGCGCGTGAGCGCATAGGGCAGGGCGGCGACGATTTTTGCGCGCAGCCGCCCGTCGCCGGCGGACGGCCGGCCACTCGGCCGGCGGACATGCGCGCGCACGAGGGCGAGCGCGAGCTGGCCGGCCAAGAACTCGTCATAGGCAAGGCGCGACCAGGCGGCGCTGTCGGGGGCCACGTCCTGCGGCGTCGCCGGGCGGTGGAGCGCCCGCACGGCGTCGGCGAAGGAGGGAAAGCGGTTGCGCGAAAGCCAGGCGGCGTCCTGCCACTCCGGCAGGCTCGGGAGTTTGGCGAGCGCGGCCTCGGCCGCCCTGCGCACCTGGTGCGAGGTAAGCCCTTCGGTCAGCGGATAGACCGGCTCGACGAGTGGCAGGTGAGCAAGACCTGCCTCGTCCACCACGCGGTCGGGATGCACCATTTGCAGGATGCCGTCGTAGAGCGCGGTCGTGCCCGACAGGTAGCGTCGCCCGCCGACTGGCAGCAGTTTTTCGAGGACCTCCCGACGCGCGTTGAAGTAGGTGAGCACGATGTCGCCGGTCTCATCGCTCGCATAGACGAGATAGGGCGCGCGCGCGCGGCCGGGCGGCGGCGGCCGGTGGCGATCGACGGTGACGGGGACGGTGACGATGGTGCCCGGCACCACGTCGCGCAGCTTGGGGCTCGCGCGGCGATCGATGGCGGTGCTCGGCAGATGGAACAGCAGATCGACCACGCGCGCGCCCTCCTCCCGGCCGAGCAGGCGGCGGTAGAGCCGCTCGACCTTCGCTCCGACCCCCGGCAGGGTGGTCAGCGCAGCGAACAGCGGGTTGAGCAGCGTGGGCCGCATCGACATGTGGCGATCTGCGCCGATGGTTGCGCGCGAACGAACGCGAGGCAATGCCTCGATTCGCGCGGCGAGGGCATTTGATCCTGACATAGGCACGCGCAATCGTTATATGAAGCGCGCCCGGCCCGTCCGGGCTTTTGGTGTTGGGCGAGGCGTGAGCGGACACATGCGATCGAGCGCGGGACTGGACGAACGGCGACGCCGCCTGCTGTACCGCTCCTGGCGCCGCGGCACGCGCGAGATGGATCTCATCATGGGCCGCTTCGCCGACGCCGTCATCGGCGAATTGGGCGAGGCGGAGCTTGCCGAGTTCGAGCGGCTGAGCGAGGTGCCCGATCCAGAACTCTACGCCTGGCTCGCCGGCAGTCGGGCGGTGCCCGCCGATCATGACACGGTGCTGTTCCGCCGCCTGCGCAGCTTTCATCACGGCAGGCCATGACGCGTTCTCCCGCCGATCTCCTCGCCCCCGGCCGGGCGCTGACGCTGGCGAGCCTCGCCGATGGTGCCGAGGGCCTTATCATCGCCGACCTCGCGCGCGCGCTGGCCGCCAAGCCGAATGCGCCGGCGACCAGCGTGGCCGTGGTCTGCCGCGACGGCGCGCGCATGGCGCAGCTTGCGCGCGCGCTCGCCTTCTTTGCCCCCGACATTGCGGAACTGCAATTGCCGGCCTGGGACTGCCTGCCTTACGACCGCGTCTCGCCCAATGCCGGCGTGGTGGCGCAGCGCATGACCGCGCTGTCGCGGCTCACCCGCGTTAAGGGGAGGGACAAGCCCTCCGTGCTGCTGACGACTGTCAACGCCGCAACGCAGCGCGTGCCGGCGCGGGAATTCGTGGCGACGCACGCTCTATCGGTGGCGCCCGGCAACGTGCTCGGTATGCACGGTGTGATCGAATGGCTCGATCTCAACGGTTTCACCCGCGCCTCCACCGTGCGCGAGCCGGGCGAATACGCGGTACGCGGCGGCATCCTCGATCTGTTTCCGCCCGGCCTCGACATGCCGGTGCGCTTCGATTTCTTCGGCGACGCGCTGGAGACCATTCGTACCTTCGATCCGCAGACGCAGCGCAGCGAAACAAGCTTGCGCGGGCTCGATCTGGTGCCGGTGGCGGAATTCCAGCTGATCACCGAGACCATTCGCCGCTTCCGCACCGGCTATGTCGCCGAATTCGGCGCCACCGCGCCCGACGATTTGCTGTACGAGGCGGTGAGCGAGGGCCGGCGTCACCCCGGCATGGAGCACTGGCTGCCACTGTTTCATACCGAACTGGAAACGATCTTCGACTATCTGCCGGGCACGCCGCTGGCGCTCGAACATTTGGATGAAGACGCCGCGCATGAGCGATTCACCCAGATCAGCGACTATTACGACGCCCGCCGCGAGGCGCTCAAGCAGGGCGTCACACCGCCCTACAAGCCGCTGCCGCCGGATCGTTTGTATCTTGCCGAAGCCGAATGGAAGGAACGGCTTGCTGCCGCGGCGCTGGCGAAGCTGACGCCGTTCGCGGTGCCCGACGTCAACGGCGTCATCGATGTCGGCGCGCGCGCCAG
>DATBWJ010000014.1:0-6358 GCA_036514935.1 Xanthobacteraceae bacterium | reverse complement strand
CCGCCGGCGCGCCGGCGCCATCGTCGGTGGACGCCGCCTCGCCGGGGTCCGCCGGCGGGGCGCCGAGCACGCGCTCATCAAAACCGTAATCCTGGAGCGCGTTGATGAATGCCGCCGAGGGCCGCTCGATCGCGAGCGAGGCCGCCGTCTTTGCCGCCGCCACCAGCACCTGGAGGCAGGGCAGCCCGATCACTTCCACATCCGAGGCATTAAGAATGATCGCGGCTCCTTCCGCGCACACGCCCACCAGCGTGGCCCGCAATTCCTCGGCCGCGGCAAGGTCGAGAACTTTTGGAAGGCGCACCTGCCCTGCTCCAGCTTGACCCTGATCAACGTGCATTTTCGGCCCCGCTCGGTCGCGTCTGCATTCGGCCTCAGGCGATCTTTGCCTGCGGATGGTCGCGTTCGGCGGCCGCGAGAATGGCGTCGGCGATGTCGGCAAGCGCGTATTGCCGCTCGACCGCGCCGAGTTCGAACGCGACCCGCGGCATTCCGTAGATCAGCGAGGTCGCCTCATCCTGGCCAATCGTGGCGCCACTCGCACGGCGCAACTCGGACAAGCCCGCCGCGCCGTCGCGGCCCATGCCGGTGAGGATGACGCCGATCGCCTTCGCGCCGGCCGCGCGCGCGCCGGACCGGAACAGCACGTCGACCGAAGGACGATGCCCGGAAACCGGCGGCCCGTCGCTCAACGCGCAGGCAAACCGGCCCGCCGATCGCACGAGTTCCAAATGATGCGAGCCGGGGGCGATATAGACGTGACCAGCCTCGATCGGCTCGCTGTGCCGGGCCTCCGATACTTTCATCGGACACTCGCGGTCCAATCGCCGCGCGAAGGCGGCGGTGAACCGCTCGGGCATGTGCTGGGTGATGAGAATCGGCGGGCAGTCCTCCGGCAGGCGCATCAGCACCGTCTTGAGCGCCTCCACCCCGCCGGTCGAGGCGCCGATGAGCACGATCCTCTCCGTTGCCTTGCGCGGGTGTTCGCGCCGCACCGGCGCCGGGACGGGGACATCGCGGTAGGGCCGCACGCGCGAATGGGCTGCCGCCTTGACCTTGGCGTGCAGCTCGGCGCTCAGGTCGGCCATCGCCGCGCCGATGGCGGCGGTCGGCTTGGCCACGAAGTCGACCGCGCCGATCTCGAGCGCCTGCAGCGTCGCGTCGGCGCCGGCCTGCGTCAAGGTCGAGATCATCACGACCGGCGTCGGGCGCAGCGACATGATCTTGCGCAGGAACGTCAATCCGTCCATGCGCGGCATCTCGATGTCGAGCGTCACCACGTCCGGATTGAGGTCCTTGATCATGTCGCGCGCAACGTAAGGGTCTGGCGCCTTGCCGACGACCGCGATCTCGGGATCGGCCTCGAGCACCGTCGCGATGAGCTCGCGCATGAACGTCGAATCGTCGACGACGACGACCCTGATCTGGGATGGCTTCTGGTTCATCAGCTTGCCCTGAACAACTCGACGGCGCCGGAGATCGGTCTTGCGCCGAGCCCGTTTGCGTAATTGCTTTCGTCCCGCATCACGCTGTCGCGGTCGGCTGCGCCGAGCAGCCGGCGGATCACGCGCCCTGACATCGGCGAGAACTGGATGCGGCGCGCGTAGGCTCCGCCGATGTCCTGCGCGAGGCAGCTCAGGCCCTCGTCCTTCAGGTAGCGCAGCACAAATTCGCCGTTCTGCTCGCCAATGGCGGTCTGGCTCTCGATGACGTGACCGCCGCCGAACACCTTGACCTCCATCCGCGTGCGCGAGCAGCCCGCCTTGATCAGTTCGTTGATCAGCTTCTCCATCGCAAAATTCCCGTAGCGAGTCGATTGAACCTCGTCACCCCAGCTTCCGGCGCCTCCCTGTGGCAACATGAAGTGATTCATGCCGCCGAGGCCGCAAGCGGGATCGCGAATGCATGCGGAGATGCACGAGCCGAGGATGGTCACCAGGATCTCGTCGGATCTCGATGTGATGTAGAACTCGCCTGGCAACACCTTCACCATCCACGCAGCGCTCGCCGCGTCATAGAATTTCCGTTTGGCCACATGCAGATTGGCATCGCTCACATATGCTGGTTGCGGCGGCGGCCCCGTCCTCCTCACGCCTGTCTCCGGTAGATCGTCCTCCCGACGAGCGAGAGCCCCGGATGGCCCCCCAGAAGCGACTCCGAGTGCCCGATATAGAGCCATCCTCCAGTCCTCAGCATCTTGGTGAACCGCTCCACCAGGGTCGCCTTGGTGGCGGCATCGAAGTAGATCATGACGTTGCGACAGAAGATCGCGTCGAACGGGCCGCCGAACGGCCACGGCTTGGTCAGGTTCAACGCGCGAAAGGTGACGAGCGCGCGCAGCGGGTCCGGAACCAAGATCGTGCTGTCGTCCGGGCGCTCCTCCCCTTGAAACTGGCTGCGGTATCGGTCGGCAACGTCGTCGAGGATCGTTGCCGGATATTGCCCGCGCGCAGCCTTTGCCACGATCTCGGTGTCGATGTCGGTTGCAAGGATTCTGACGTCGCATCTGGAGAAGTCGGCGATCTCCTTCCTCAGCACCGCCGCGATGGAATACGGCTCCTCGCCGCTCGAGCAGCCGGCGGACCAGATCCTCAGTCGCCCAGCGGCTGGCTCACGCGCCCTCTTTGCGAACGCGCAAGCCACATGCTGAGCGAAGTGCTGGAAATGATGGGGCTCGCGGAAGAACCTGGTGTGGTTGGTCGAGATCGAGTTGATGAACCGCTCGGTCTCGGCGACCCCGTCGGGGCCGCCGAGATACTCACGGTACTGTCTGAACGAGGACAGTCCCAGCGCGCGCAAGCGGCGCGATATCCGGCTGTAGACGAGGTTGTGCTTGTTTTCCGTGAGCGCAATCCCCGCGTGCTCGTAGGCGAGTGCCGCCAACGTCCGGAAATCCGTGTCCGAGAACTCGAACTCCCGCTGTGGCTCGGCACTGGCGGATGCGGCCGCCGTTGCTGCGCTTATCGAGGTTCGCACGGGCTAGAACTCCTTCCAATCGGGATCCTCCTTGATCGCGCTGGCGAGCGCGGTGTGCATGCGGCCGACCGCTCCGCCGGCGGCAACCCGCTTGGGTGCCGCGGTGGGCCGCTTCGGCGCGGCCGTGGTCGCTTTCGGAGCGCCGGCCGCCTGCCGCGGCGCCGGCGTGACAGTGGCCTGCCTTTCCTCGGCGCCCGCGGGCCGCTGGGTCTCGGCGCTTGCCGCACCCTCGCGCAGCCGGAAGAAGGCGACCCGTTCGTCCATCGCCGCCGCCTGGTGCTCGAGCGTCTTGGCCGTCGCCGCGTTCTCCTCCACCAGCGCCGAGTTCTGCTGGGTGACCTCGTCCATCTGCGTCAGCGCCTTGTTGATCTGTTCGATCCCGGTCGACTGCTCGATGCTCGCATTGGCGATATCGCGCACGATGTCCGTGACTTTCTTGATCGACTCGACGATCTCGCTGAGGGAGCCGCCCGCGCGGTTGACGAGGTCGACGCCATCCTTGACCTGCGCGGAACTGCTGGTGATCAGATCCTTGATGTCCTTGGCCGCCTGCGAGGAGCGTTGCGCCAGGCTGCGCACCTCCGAGGCGACGACTGCAAAGCCGCGCCCAGCCTCCCCGGCGCGCGCGGCCTCGACTGCGGCGTTGAGCGCCAGCAGGTTGGTCTGGCGCGCGATCTCGTCGATCACGCCGATGATGTCGGCGATCTTGCGCGAGGACTCCTCGATGCGCGCCATGGCGTCGACCGCCTTGGCCACCACTTCGCCGCCGCGGTCGGCGACCTCGCGGGTGCCGGAGGCGAACTGGTTGGCCTGTTGCGCATTCTCTGCGTTCTTCTTGACCGTGGCGGTCATCTCTTCCATCGAGGCCGAGGTTTCCTCCAGGCTCGCCGCCTGCTCCTCGGTGCGCTGGGACAGGTCGGTCGTGCTGGTGGAAATCTCCGCCGAGGCGTTGGTGACCTCGCGCGCCGCCACCTTGATGTTGGCGATCGTCGCCCCCACCCGGTCCGCAACCCTCTCGGCTGCCGCAGCGATCTGGCCGATTTCGTCCCTGCGGCCAACCCACGGCATCGACATATTGAAATCACCCAACGCGAGCTTTTCCAACTCCGGGACCAGCCGGCGCAGCGGCCGGGCGATCGCCATCGCGCCAAACACGGCCGACCCAAGCAGGATCGCGCCCGCAATAAAGCCGATGACGAGACCAACGCGCTCAGCCGATGTCATCTGTTGCGCGGCGGCGGCGATTTCTTTTTCCGCAAGACTGGATGCGATCCCCCTGATCTTTTCAGTGAGCTCGTCGAGCTGCGCCGCGATCGGCAAGGTGCGCTCGCGAGCGAACCGTTCTCTTCGGTCGGTCAGCTCTGCTATGCGAGCGGCTGCATCGGCTGCGCCCGATCCGCTGATCTTGATGATCTCGCTCTGCATCGCGGCAAGCTCTCTGGCGCCGCTGGCATATTGCTCGGCCAGACTCTTGACCTTCTGCATGCGCTCACGGTTTTCCGGCACGCGCAGCTTCGAGATCGTCGCGTCGATCACCGGAGTAGCCGCCTTCAGGCTCTCGTCGATATTGTTCAGGGCCCTCTGAAGATTCTCAGGGGCACGGGCAAGCCGGACGTCGCGCACGCCAAGCTGCATGCGGACTTCCAACGCCGCGACCGTCATGGAATCCTGCGCGATCTGCTGCTGAAAGGCGGCCAGCTCGGTGCCGCTCCTGACCGAGCTGTTGCCCCAAATCTGGCTGACGATCATGCCGACCACGAGCAGGATGCCCAGGCCGGACATGATGCCGAGCTTGATTCCGATGCTGATATTGGACAACCGGAGCATTTTCATTCTCCTTCTGGAGTTCGGACGTGGCTGGACGTGAATCGACTTGCGCCTCTATTTCGCAATGGAGCCGACCCCGCCGGCGGACAGATCGGCAACGTCGGTCATGGGATCACATTCGGCCTGGGGGTGAGGGATCGCCGCTCAGTGGGTGGAGGCCCCTTCCTTCTCCGCGCCGGAAGCCAGCGCCGCGCCAGCCTCGACCGACAGAAGGTGCGCAAGGTCGATCAGCGCGATCAGGGCGCCATCGATCGTCACAAGCCCGGACAGGAACTGGACGCGGGCGACGGCGGTGGCGTTCGGCACCGGCTTGATGGCGGCCGCCTCGCAGGAAACGATGTCGAGAACCCGGTCGACCAGCAGGCCGACGAGCTTCGCCTCGATCTGCACGATGACGACGACGTGGATCGCGGTTGCCTCGGTTCTGCCCTGGCCGAATCGACAGCGCAGGTCGATGATCGGGACCATCACGCCGCGCAGGTTGAGCACGCCGAGGACGTAGTCGGGCTGCCTGGGCAGATGCGTGATGTCCGACCAGCCCTTGATCTCGCGCACGGCCATGATGTCGACGCCGTATTGCTCATCGCCGACCGAGAACACGATGAATTGCAGCGCGCCGCCGATCGCCGAATCCGCAGCCGGCGCGCCTTCTAGCGACCGGACGGTCGCCCCGTCATTGCCCTGCATCGCTTGCCTATCCACCGCTGCTTGCCCCTCGTTTGGCCCGCTCTTTGCCCGCTACTAAAGCTATGCCGCCTGGGCCTGCGCGAACGGGCAGGATTGGCAGCGCGTCAAGTCGAGGCCGGCCTCTTCGCCGGCTTCATTCGGCTCGAAAATGAGGTTGGAGAGCTCGATGAGGGCGAGCAGCGATTGCTCCACCGTCACCAGGCCGGAAAGCAGCTCCACGCGTGAACCGCGCGCGATCTTGGGCACCGCCTGAATGCGGCTGGCGTCGACCGCGATGATGTCGGACACCTGGTCGGCGAGCAGGCCGACGAGACGCGCGGCGATCTGGACGATGATCACGATGTGCATCGGAGTCGCCTGCGTCATTCCCTGCCCGAAACGCGACCGCAGGTCGATGATCGGAACCATGACCCCGCGCAGATTGAGCACGCCGCGGATGTATTCGGGCTGCCGCGGCAGCGGCGTGATATCGGACCAGCCCTTGATCTCGCGCACGGCCATGATGTCGACGCCATACTGATCCTTGCCCACGAAGAAGCTGACAAACTGCACGTTGCCGGGCGGCCGCTCGCCGCCTGCGCTCGGCTTCGATTGGTCGATTCCTCCCGCCACCCGAACCGAATCCGGAGGTTCATTGAGGCTGAGCTGCATCAATTCGTCCCCGCAGCCGCGGCACGCCGAACGGCACCCGGCTTTGCGGCGACCAATGAACTCGGAAATCGCTTAATTAATTGCGAGGGCGGGCCGTCAGGATTTTCCCGACACCGGGCAATGGACCTTGACGCGCATCGTCGCCGCCGCCGACGCCCAGGTCGCATCGCGCGCTTGGGTAGGCGTCACACGAAATCCAGTCGATCAGTTCCATCGT
>DATBWJ010000013.1:0-4672 GCA_036514935.1 Xanthobacteraceae bacterium | reverse complement strand
TGCGAAGCGGCCGGGCGACGCCCGCGCGTGTGCAGCGCGCCGCCGATCCGTTGCGACGTTCTCGCCCAAAATTCCGGTTCGATTCAGCGGTTGAGCGAGGCGTCCTCGACCATCCATTTCACCAGCTCTTCGAACGTGACGCCCGCGTACGCTGCGAGCTCGGGCACAAGCGACGTTTCAGTCATGCCGGGCTGGGTGTTGACTTCGAGGCAAAACAGTCCCTGCGTCCCCATGCGGTCGTCATATCGGAAATCCGCACGGCTCACCCCACGGCACCCCAACGCCTGATGCGCCTGAAGAGCCAGTCTTCTGACCTCTTGGTAAACATTTGGTTTAAGTGGCGCCGGTAAAACGTGCTTCGATCCCCCCGGCGCATATTTGGCCTCGTAGTCGTAGAATCCTACCGCCGGCACGATCTCGATGACGTCGAACGCCTTGTCGCCCATGACCGCGCAGGTGAGCTCCTTTCCGGCGATGAAGCGCTCGCACAGCACCGTGTCGCCGAACGGCCAATCCTCCCGGCCGAGCTCTTGGGGAGGGTGGGCGTGATCCTCGCTGACGATGAAGACGCCGACGCTTGAGCCCTCGGCCAAGGGCTTGACCACATAGGGCCGCGCCAGCGGATGGCTTTTGGCCGCCTCGAAGCGCGACACGCACACCCCCTCCGGCACCGGCACGCCGGCCGCCCGCAGCACGGTCTTGGCCTGGTCCTTGCGCATGGCCAGCGCGGAGGCCAGCACGCCGGAATGGCTGTAGGGGATCTGCAGCACCTCCAGGATGCCCTGAATGGTGCCGTCCTCGCCCGGCCGGCCGTGCAGCATGTTGAGCGCGATGTCGGGCTTGAGCTCGGAGAGGATGGTGGCGATGTTGCGCGCGACATCGAGGCGGGACACGCAAAAGCCCTGCCGCTCGAGCGCCTCGCCGCAGGCGTTTCCCGAGCGCAGGCTGATCGCGCGCTCGGCAGACCACCCACCCATCAGAACGGCAACGTGCTTGGTCATCGAATAAGCTACCTAGGTATATCAAATGTCTTCGGAAATATGGCGCGACCTTTTTTCGGACCTGAGAACACCACAGAGTGAGTTTTGATATCGGTTAGCTGCTTGTTCAACAGCGGGCTCTTCTGAGTGATCGCCTGCTCAATCAAATACTTTTGTACCAAGTCCAAGCATTTGTCTGAGTTCTGTCCACGCTTTCCAACAAACGTCCCAAAATGAAAATACTTGTTTCCGCGTTTTACAGGCACTCCTGGTAATGGGATTCCACGTAGGATGTCGCGAATATCTGCGTTATTAAGATGCCCTCGCAGACGCCCTCGAATGTTTTTTGTTTCGCCGATATAGAGCGGCTGGAAAGAATTGCCATATTTGCGAGAGAAAAAATAAACGCCCGCTTTATTTGGAATTACCGATGGCAGTGTATCTCTATCCACGACGATGCGACGATTCTTGGCTAATGGAATTGGTCGATGCCATTGGATTTCAATTTCCATTGTTATCCTCCTGATTGACCAATACGTTTAATTTCCCATTCAAGCACGACGCCGGAATTTTCCTTAACGCGCCGGCGCACCGTCTCGCCGAGCGTCTCGATGTCGGCGGCACTTGCCCCGCCGAGATTGATCAGAAAATTGCAGTGCAACGCCGACACCTGCGCCGCCCCCACGCGCAGGCCGCGGCAGCCGGCGGCGTCGATGAGCTGCCAGGCCTTTTGGCCGGGCGGGTTCTTGAAGGTCGAGCCGCCGGTGCGCGTCTTGATCGGCTGAGTGGCCTCGCGCGCCTCCGTGATCTTCTCCATCTCGGCGGCGATCGCCGCGGGATCGCCGGGCGCGCCGCGAAAGAGCGCCTCGGTGAACACGATGTCGGCGGCCACCCCGCAATGGCGGTAGCTAAAGCCCATGTCGGCGTTGGAGAAGACGCGCGCGCCCCCCTCGCGATTGACGCCACGCGCCTCGATCAGCGCATCCGCGGTCTCGCGCCCGTAGGCGCCGGCGTTCATGCGCAAAGCGCCGCCGATAGCGCCGGGAATGCCGCGCAGGAAGGCAAGCCCGGCGATGCCGGCCTCCTGAGCCGCGCGCGCGACTTTTACGTCCGGCACGGCCGCGCCGGCGCGCACGCGCGCGCCTGGCTCGATGCGAATCTCCCCAAAACCCTTGCCGAGCCGAATGACGACGCCCGCCACGCCGCCGTCGCGCACGATCAGGTTGGAGCCGAGGCCGACCATGGTCACCGGGACGTCCGCCGGCAGCCGCGACAGGAAATAGGCGAGGTCGCGCTCGTCCTGCGGCACGAACAGCGCCTGCGCCGGCCCGCCGACGCGGAACCAGGTGAACTCGGCGAGCGGCTGGTTCGCCACGAGCCGCCCGCGCAGATCGGGCAAGCGCGCTTGCAGCTCGGGCACGATGTCAGGAAAGGGCATGGAGCATAGTTCCGGCACGCTAAATCCGCCCTTGCAGGCGCCTCGGATCGCGACTTCCGTGGAAGCACGCCAGGATAACGACCTCGCGCTCGAACACGGTATAGATGAGGCTGTAGGGAAATCGGCGCAGCGGCGCCCGGCGCGCCTCTCCTATCACGACCTGGTATTGAAGCGGATTACGCGCGATCTGGGCGAGCGCGGCATCATCGGATCGCAGAAATTCACTGCCGAGTCCCTTGCTGCGCTGCTCGTGCCAATCGACGGCTTCGGCAAGCTCCGCCGCAGCCTGCGGACGGACGAGGAGCCGGTAGGTCATCCGAGGCGCGACCACAGCCGCGCACGGACTTCGTCCCAACTGATGGCCGCGTCCGGCTCGCTTTTATGCTCGGCAAGCCGTCGCTCGATTTCTGCACGCTGCGAATCGGTGATTTCTGGCAGGTTCTCCGGCCAAGCGCACACGCTATCCCACAGATCTTCGGCGAGCTGAATCCGCTCGGCCGGCGAGAGCTGCAGCAGTTCCGACAATAGCAACTTGTTCATCTCGATGATCTTTTCGACGATCTCTTCGCGCACACGTCACATAAGATAGTAGCCATTATGCCGCCCGTCCAAGCGCTGCCAGCTCGCCAGGCAGCGCCTGGGCCCAGGTGGTGATCGAACCGGCGCCGAGGCACACGACGTAGTCGCCCGGTTCGGCGAGGCTTTTCACCAGCGCCGGCAGTTGCCCGGCGCCATCGAGCGCCAGCACATGGCGGTGGCCGCGCGCGCGCAGCCCGGCCACCAGCGCGTCGCGGTCGATGCCTGCGATCGGCGCCTCGCCGGCCGGATAGACATGCGCGACGATCACCGCATCAGCGTCGTTGAAGCAGGTGCAGAACTGCTCGAACAGCGTTTGCAGGCGCGTGTAGCGGTGCGGCTGCACGACCGCGATGACCCGGGCGCTGGTCGACTCGCGCGCGGCTCTCAGCACCGCGGCGATCTCGACTGGATGGTGGCCGTAGTCGTCGATCACGGTCACGCCGTTCCAGGTGCCGGTGCGGGTGAAGCGCCGCTTCACGCCGCCGAAATTCGTCAGCGCCCGGCGCACGCGCTCGTCCGCCACGCCGAGCTCGCGCGCGACCGCGACCGCGGCGGTGGCGTTGAGCGCGTTGTGGCGTCCGGGCATCGGCAGCGTCAGGCCGGCGATCCGGTGCTCCTCGGCACCGCTGCGGTCGCGGAAGGTGACGGTGAAACGCGAGCCGCCATTGGCGTGATCGAGGTCGAGGAGGCGGACGTCGGCCTGCGGGTTTGCGCCATAGGTGATGATGCGCCGGTCCTCGATGCGGCCGACCAGCGTCTGCACGACCGGATGATCGGTGCACATCACCGCAAAGCCATAGAACGGCACGTTCTCCACGAACGCCTTGAAGGCGTCCTTGACTGCATCGAAGGTCTTGAAGTGGTCGAGATGCTCGGGATCGATGTTGGTGACGACCGCGATGTCGGCCGGCAGCTTGAGGAAGGTGCCGTCGGATTCATCGGCCTCCACCACCATCCAGTCGCCGGCGCCGAGCCGCGCGTTGGTGCCATAGGCATTGATGATGCCGCCGTTGATGACGGTGGGATCCAAGCCGCCCGCTTCGAACAGGGCGGCGACGAAGGAGGTTGTCGTGGTCTTGCCGTGGGTGCCGGCGATGGCGACGCAGCGCTTGAGCCGCATCAGCTCGGCCAGCATCTCGGCGCGGCGCACGACCGGCCGGCGGCTCGCGCGCGCGGCGACGAGTTCGGGGTTGTCGCGCCCGATGGCGGAGGAGACGACGACCACCTCCGCGCCCTCGACGTGGTGCGCCGCATGGCCGATCGCGACCCTGATTCCCTTCTCGCGCAGCCGCTTGACGTTGGCGCCCTCGGCGAGGTCGGAGCCAGTGACGGCATAGCCGAGATTCGCCAACACCTCGGCGATGCCGCTCATGCCGATACCGCCGATGCCGACGAAGTGGATCGGACCGATGTCGCGCGGCAGCTTCATGTCGTCATTCCCGCCCCATTCTGTTCGCCACCCGCCCACGCGAGCGTGGACATGGCTGTCGAACAGCACCGCCGAAGCCACCTCAATGCCCCGCTTCGGCCGGCTGTGACAACCGAAAAACGCCATCGCGGGATGATTTCAGGACTACTCAGTGCGTCCCACACGCTGTCATCGCGAGCCCCCGCAGGGGGCGTGGCGATCCCCTTGTCGTAGATTGCTTCGGCGGGCTGCGCCCGCCTTGCAATG
>DATBWJ010000012.1:0-8558 GCA_036514935.1 Xanthobacteraceae bacterium | reverse complement strand
CCTCCCCCTTTCAGGGGGAGGGAAGAGATCGGCTACCACGCCGAACTGATCACGCGGATTTCATATCAGAAATCGAGCACGTCGCTGCGCACAGCGCGCGCGCCTTTGACCGGCGCCGCCTGCGGCTCGGGGATCGGAGCCCCGCTATCCCGAAAGCTGTTCGTGATCGGGTAGCGGCGGTCGCGCCCGAAATTCCGCAGCGTTACCTTGACGCCCGGACAGGCCTGTCGCCGCTTGTATTCGGCCACATGCAGCATGTGATCGACCCGCATCACGGTCTCGCGGTCGAATCCGGCCGCGACGATGGCGGCGACCGGCTCCTCGTCCTCGACCAGCCGCCGCAGGATCGGGTCGAGCACCGCATAGGGCGGCAGGGTGTCCTCGTCCTTCTGGCCCTCGCGCAGCTCCGCCGTCGGCGGCCGGGTCAGGATGTTGTCGGGGATCACCGGCCCCGCCGGCCCGAGCGCACCCTCCGGCGTCCAGCGATTGCGCAGCCCAGCGAGTCGATAGACTTCGGTCTTGTAGAGGTCCTTGACCGGGTTGAAGCCGCCGTTCATGTCGCCATAGAGAGTGGCATAGCCGACCGACATTTCCGACTTGTTGCCGGTGGTCACCACCATCAGGCCGAACTTGTTGGAGATCGCCATCAGGATGGTGCCGCGCGCGCGCGCTTGCAGGTTCTCCTCCGTCACGTCGCGCGGTCGACCTTCGAACAGCGGCGCAAGCGTCTGCTCGATCCCTTCGACCGCGCTCGCGATCGGCACGATGTCGTAGCGCACGCCGAGCGCCTTCGCGAGAAGCGCGGCGTCGTCCATCGATTCCTGCGAGGTGTAGCGATAGGGCAGCATCACGCAGCGCACTCGCTCCGCCCCCAGTGAATCGACGGAAAGGACGGCGGTCAGCGCAGAATCGACGCCGCCCGACAGGCCGATCACGACGCCCGGGAAGCGGTTCTTGTTCACGTAATCGCGCAATCCCAACATGCAGGCGGTGTAGTCGGCCTGCTCTCCTTCTTCGAGCGCGGCGAACGGGCCGTCGAGGCAGCGCCATTCGTTGCCCGCGCGCTGCCAGTGCACGGTCGCAATCGCTTCGCGAAAAGCGGGCAGCTGAAGCGCCAGCGACCGGTCGGCGTGCAGCGCAAACGAGGCGCCATCAAACACGAGCTCGTCCTGGCCGCCCACCTGGTTGACGTACAAGATCGGCAGGTCGCTCTCGGTCACGCGCGCGACCGCGATGTTGAGCCTGACCTCGTCCTTGTCGCGCCAATAGGGCGAGCCGTTGGGCACGATGAGCAGCTCCGCCCCGGTCTCGGCCAGGCATTCGACGACCTCGGAGCCCCAGATGTCCTCGCAGATCGGGACGCCGAGGCGCACGCCGCGGAAACTGAGGGGTCCCGGCAGCGGCCCAGGCACGAACACGCGCTTTTCGTCGAAAACGCCATAATTGGGCAGATCGACCTTGAAGCGCAGCGCGGCGATGCGGCCGCCGTCGAGCAGGCAATAGGCGTTGTAGAGCTGGCCGTCCTCGCGCCAGGGCGTGCCGACCAGAACGGCCGGGCCGCTCGCCGTCTCGTTGGCGAGCGCCTCGACGGCGGTGCGGCAGGCGGTCTGGAAGGCCGGCTTGAGCACAAGGTCCTCGGGCGGATAGCCGGCGATGAACAGCTCTGGAAACACCACCAGATCGGCGCCGTCGGCCGCCGCCTGGGCGCGCGCGCGGCGCACCTTTTCCGCGTTGCCGGCGACGTCGCCGACCATCGAGTTGAGCTGAGCGATGGCGATCGCCAGACGGTCCGGGCGGGAATTCATGCCGCAAGGTCTAGCCCCAAGCCCGGCCAACGGCAATCAGGTGGCGGCGGCACAGGCGGGCCCCGCCTCAGTGGAACACGTAGGCGCTCATCGACAGCACGCCGCTGGCATAGCTCGAATGGGCGAGCTCGCCGGTGGCGCGCTCGCCCGCCGCGCCGAGCGCGACGTGCAGCGGCAGGAAATGCTCTTCGGTGGGGTGGTTTTCCTGCGCAAAGGGCGCACGCGTGCGGTAGTTGACGAGGTCGTCGGTGGCGCCCGCCGCGACCTTCTCGTGAACCCAGGCATCGAAGCCGCGAACCCACTCCGGCACGGGATCATCGGGTGAGCGCGTGCCACGGTAGAATTCGTGGAGGTTGTGGGTGGCCGAGCCCGAGCCGATGACCAGGATGCCCTCGTCCCTGAGCGAGGCCAGCGCGCGGCCGACCGCGAGATGATGGGCCGGGCCAAGGTGGGGCTGCACCGCGACTTGCACGACCGCCACGTCAGCCTGCGGGTAGAGCAGCGACAGCGGGACCCAGGCGCCGTGGTCGTAGCCGCGGCCGGTGACGATGGCCGGCGCAAACCCGGCCTGCTGAAGCAGACCGGCGACCTTCATGGCGACCAGCGGATCGCCGGGCGCAGGGTAGACGATCTGACGGAGCGCGTCGGGAAAGCCGTAGAAGTCATAGATCATGCCAGGGTGCTCGTCGCCAACGACGGCCGGCCGGCTGGTGACGAAGTGGGCCGAGGCGATGACGATGGCGCGCGGCTTGCCGAGGGCCGCCCCATAGCCGGCGAGGAAGTCACGCGCGGGCGAGCGCTCGATTGCGAGAGTAGGCGAGCCGTGGGAAATGAACAGGGTGGGCAACCGCATGTTGCCTCCGCTCTACCTGAGGCGCGCGCTCCGGGCGCCTATCACCGCTGCGCGGCCGCACCAGGGCGCCTGCTCACATGCCGGCGGCCGCCGCTAGCGGCTTGGCACTCGCGGCGTGCTCCTTCTTGACCAGATCGGCAAGCAGGAAGGCGAGGTCGATCGACTGCTCGGCATTGAGCCGCGGGTCGCACACGGTGTGATAACGGTCGTTGAGATCCTCGTCGGAGATCGCCCGCGCGCCGCCGGTGCATTCGGTCACGTCCTGGCCGGTCATTTCGAGGTGAACCCCGCCGGCATAGCTGCCCTCAGCATCGTGCACGGCAAAGAACGCTTTCACCTCCTGCTGAATTTTATCGAACGGCCGCGTCTTGTAGCCGCTCGCGGACGTGATGGTATTGCCATGCATCGGGTCGCACGACCACACCACCGCCCTGCCCTCGCGCCTGACTGCACGGATGAGCGGCGGCAGGTGCTCGGCCACCTTGTCGGCGCCGAAGCGGCAGATCAGCGTCAGCCGCCCCGGCTCGTTGTCGAGATTGAGAACGTCGATGAGCCGAAGCAGTTCGTCAGGCTTGAGCGTGGGCCCGCACTTGAGGCCAAGCGGGTTCTTGATGCCGCGGCAGAACTCGACGTGCGCATGGTCGGCCTGGCGCGTGCGATCGCCGATCCACACCATGTGTCCTGACGTGCAGTACCAGTTGCCCGGCTGGGTGGAGTCCTCGCGCGTGAGCGCCTGCTCGTAGCCGAGCAGCAGCGCCTCGTGGCTGGTGTAGAAGTCGGTCGAGCGCAGCTCAGGGTGACCCTCGAGATCGAGCCCGCAGGCCTGCATAAAACCGAGCGCCTGCGAGATGCGATCCGCCAGCTCCATGTAGCGCCGCGACTGCGGGCTGTCCTTCAGGAAGCCCAGCATCCAACTGTGGACGCTCTTGAGGTTGGCATATCCGCCGTGCGCAAAGGCGCGCAGCAGGTTGAGCGTCGCCGCCGACTGCCGATAGGCTTCAATCTGTCGGCGCGGATCAGGCACGCGCGCCTCCGCCGTAAAGGCGATGTCGTTGATGATGTCGCCGCGATAGCTCGGCAACTCGACCTCGCCGCGCCGTTCGGTGGGCGTCGAGCGCGGTTTGGCAAACTGGCCGGCGATGCGGCCGACTTTCACCACCGGCGACTCGGCGGCGAAGGTGAGCACCACCGCCATCTGAAGGAACACCCGGAAGAAGTCGCGGATGTTATTGGCGCCGTGCTCGGCGAAGCTCTCGGCACAGTCGCCGCCCTGCAGCAGGAATGCCTGGCCGGTGACCACGCGCGCCAGCGCCTTCTTGAGGCTGCGCGCCTCGCCCGCAAACACCAGCGGCGGAAAGCTGGCAAGCTGTTTTTCGACCTCGGCCAGCGCCTGAGGGTCCGGATAATCCGGTACCTGCACGATCGCCTTCTTGCGCCAGCTATCGGGCGTCCAACGCTCGGGCACCGCGGCTTCTCCTCGCTCAACGGCTCTGCGGGCCGAATTCGCAAGTCCCAGGCAGCGTTTATACCGAGCCGAGCGGTTGGAAGCCAGAACCATCTCGTGCTCGCCAACGCGCGCGTCTTGCAGCCGTCAGCCCCGCACGACCGCTTGCGACGCAGGCAGCGCTACTGCGCCGCTACGCGGACGTGGCTCGCCGTCTTCGTGCGCATGGTCACGAGTTCCTCGGCGGCGGTGGGGTGCAGCGCCATGGTGGCGTCGAAGTTGGCCTTGGTCGCGCCCGATTTCACCGCGATGGCGAGCAGTTGAATCATTTCGGCGGCGCCATCGCCGACCAGATGGCAGCCGAGCACGCGGTCGCTCACGCCCTCGACAACAAGCTTCATCAGCACGCGGGTGTCGCGCCCGGACAGCGTGGCCTTCATCGGCCGGAAAATGGTCTTGAAGATATCCACGCGGGCGAACCGCTCGCGGGCCGCGTGCTCGCTCAAGCCGACGGCGCCGACCTCGGGTTCGGAGAACACCGCGGTCGGCACGTTGCCGTGATCGACCGGCGTCGGCCTGCCGCCGAATACCGTGTCGGCGAAAGCGTGACCCTCGCGGACCGCGACCGGCGTGAGATTGACCCGGTTGGTCACGTCACCGACCGCGTAGATGTGCGGCACCGAGGTGCGGGAGAACTCGTCGACGGCGATGGCGCCGTTCTCGGCCACGCGCACGCGCGCGGCTTCGAGCCCCAAGTTCGCCACGTTCGGGCGGCGTCCGAGCGCGAACATCACGCGCTCGACATCGACCCAGCGCCCGTCGGACAGCCGCGCCGGATGCGCATTGCCCGATTGCTCGACGGCGACCACCGTGCGGCCGGTCACGATCACAATCCCGCGCTTTTCCATCTCATGTTGCAGGTGGCTGCGCACGTCGTCGTCGAATCCGCGCAGGATCCGGTCGCCGCGATAGACGAGCGTCACCTCGGCGCCCAAGCCGGCGAAGATGCAGGCAAACTCGACGGCGATGTATCCGCCGCCCTGGATCAGGATGCGCCGGGGCAGAAACGGCAGATGGAACGCTTCGTTCGAGGTGAGGACGTGCTCGATGCCGGCAATGGGGGGGCCATTGTTCGGTGCCGCGCCGGTCGCGATGAGGATGTGGCGGGCCCTGATGCGCCCGCCCGTCTTGACCAGGCGGACCGTGTGCGGGTCCTCGATCACGGCACGGCTCCTGGCGATCTCAACGCCTGCCTTTTCGAGATTGGCGATGTAGGCGGCTTCGAGGCGGGCGATCTCCTTGTCCTTGTTGGCGATCAAAGTCGGCCAGTCGAATGCGCGGTCCGCCACCGTCCAACCGAAGCCGGCGGCGTCCTCGAACTCGTGCGCAAAGCGCGCGGCATAGACCAGGAGCTTCTTGGGAACACAGCCGCGGATGACGCAGGTGCCGCCCACCCGGTATTCCTCGGCCACCATGACGCGCGCGCCGTGCCCGGCGGCCACGCGCGCGGCACGCACGCCGCCGGAACCGCCGCCGATGACGAAAAGATCGACCTCGGACGGCGACGCACTCACAGATCGTGGCCTTTCTTCTTCATTTCGGCCCGCATCTTGGCGATCACCTGGGTCGAGAATTCGTTCGCCCAGTCCTGCGCGCGCCGCAACCCGTCCTCGATCGCCAGCGGTTCGTCCGCAAGAAGCTTTCTGCCAAGCGTGGTCTTGTAGAAGGCAACGACGTCCTTGAGTTCCTGCTCGCTGAATCGCCGCGCGTAGGTGCGCGCCACCTCGTTCAACAGCTCGGCCTTCTTCGGCTCGAATTCCCTGCGCAATTGCGCGGCAACCTCGTTCAATTCGTTGCTCAGGTTCGGGTTCGTCGGCACAAAAAGGTTCTTCGCGCTCTCGATCACGCCAGGGACGACCGAATCGAACATCACGTTGCCGCCCTTGAGCGCAATCAATTCCTTGGCGATCGCGATCGCTGCGGTGGACGGCGCGCCGGACGGCGCCGTCTGCGCCAGCGCGCTCGTCGCCATATGGCTGGTGAACGCGACCACAGCGGCGAGCGCGAATCGGGCAAGCATTGGACCGGACATCGTCAACTCCTTTTGGCGTCAATTCGGTCTTTCGACGATCCGCACGCCCTCGCTGGATGCAAGGATAGCCGCGTGCGCGTATCCCACGAACAGGCCGTGCTCGACCACGCCGGGTATCTGAGCAAGACGGGTCGACAGTGATAACGGATCGGGAATCCGTTCGAGTGCAGCGTCGACAATCAGGTGCCCGCTCTCCGTGACAAAAGGATGGCCGCCGCTGTTGCGCCGAAGCAGTGCCGGCCCCGGACAGCCGGCGGCGGCGCTCGCCGTCTCGACGGCCCGGCGGATCGCGGCAAAACCGAACGTGACCACCTCGACCGGCAAGGGGAAGCGGCCGAGGCACGGCACCCATTTCGATTCATCGGCGATGACGACCATGCGGGCGGAGGCGGCCGCCACGATCTTCTCGCGCAACAGCGCGCCGCCGCCGCCCTTGATCAGGCTGAGGTCGGGCGCGATCTCGTCGGCGCCATCCACTGTCAGGTCGAGATCGGGTATCTCATCGAGGGTGGTCAGGGGGATGCCGAGCGCCTCGGCCGCCAGCCGCGTCGATTCCGAGGTCGGCACACCCACGATATCGAGGCCATGGCGCACGCGCTCGGCCACGAGCTCGATGAAATGACGCGCCGTCGAGCCGGTGCCCAGCCCGACCCGCATGCCAGGCCGAACCAGTTCGACCGCGCGGGCGGCGGCGGCGCGCTTGAGGCTTTCGACATTCATCGGCGCCAGGTCATCCGTTTACGGAAGGCGGCGCCGTTCTAGCCTCGTTCGGCGGCCGAGCATAGGGAAAAGCAGGGCCGTGCACGGCGGCGCGATCGAACGCGCTTGCGCGGGACGCGCGCGGCCACTAACGATCCGCCATGGTCGCCTCGGTCGTTTTCGATCTCGACGGGACGCTGATCGATACCGCGCCCGACCTCATCGCCACGCTCAACACCGTGTTCGCCCGCGAGGGGTTCATGCCGGTGCCGTTTGAGGAGGCGCGCGCGCTCATTGGCGCCGGGGCCAGACGGCTGATCGAGCGCGGCCTCGCCCTCCAAACCGCCGCGCCCGATCCGAGCGAGGTTGATCGCCTCTATGCCGATTACATCGCCCATTATGCCGACCATATCGCGGAGCGCTCGCGGCCTTTTCCGGGGATCGAGGCCGCGCTCGACCGGCTGGCGGCGGACGGGCACCGGTTTGCGGTGTGCACCAACAAGCTGGAATGGCTGTCGATCCGCCTGCTCGACGCGCTCAGCCTGTCTGGCCGCTTCGCGGTCATCTGCGGCCAGGACACGTTCGGCGTCGCCAAGCCCGACCCGGAGATCCTGCGGCGTACGATCCTGGCAGCCGGAGGCGACATTTCGCGCGCCGTGATGGTCGGCGATTCCTCGACCGACGTCGCAACCGCGCGCGCGGCCGGCATCCCTGTGATCGCGGTCGATTTCGGCTATCACGACAAGCCGGTGGCGGCGTTGGGCGCCGACCGCGTGATCAGTCACTTCGACGCGCTGCCAGCGGCCGTGGCGGCGCTGCGCGCGGCCCGGATGTAAGACCCTGCGGCGCGTTCCCCTGCGCGGCGTCCTTGCGGTTGCGCCTTGGCGGCGCGGTCCCTATTGTGCCGGTGGGGACGGCCGCGCGCCGGGAGCTTTGACGGAAAACATCATGAGCCGGGTGATCGCCCTGTGGGCTTGCGGCATTGCGCTGTCGGCGTGTGCCGCGCTTCCGATTCCGAGTTTCGATTTTGCCGCCTTCAGACCCGCGCCGACCCCGGTCTCGGTGCGCGTGGAATCGGAGCCGCCGGGGGCGGAGGCCAAGGTTGGCACCGGCGCGGGTTGCCGGACGCCCTGCATGCTCTCGGTGCCCGGCAGCGGGACGTTCAGCGTCAACTTCGCGCTCACCGGCTACCTGCCGCAGTCGGTGCCGGTGCGGGTCTCGATCCCCCAGCCGTCCTGGGATGTGTCCGAGGCGGGCGTTCCGGAAAGCGTCAGCATCGATCCCAGCCCGGTCTTTGCGCTGCTCGATCTTGCCCCGCCGCCACCTGCGCCGCCCAAGCGGCGCAAGCCCGCCCCGCGCCCGCAACAGCCGCAGGCAGCGCCGGCGCCCACCTTTGGCCCCGCCGCTCCTCCACCGCCCGGCTTTCGCTGAGCGCAGCCGGCCTGGGCAGGCCGGCTCGCTTGACACCCCAAAGGCCGGTTCTATGAAGGATTAGGGCGCTTAGCTCAGCGGGAGAGCGTTCCCTTCACACGGGAGAGGTCGTAGGTTCGATCCCTACAGCGCCCACCATTTGTCGCCGCGCCCCTCGCAGTCGCCGTCATCGCGAGCCCCCGCAGGGGGCGTGGCGATCCCTGTTGTATGGATTGCTCCCGCTGCGCCAGCGCG
>DATBWJ010000011.1:0-2427 GCA_036514935.1 Xanthobacteraceae bacterium | reverse complement strand
CGCGGGCCGGGCCGAGCAGGAGGTAGGCGGTGGTCGCCCCGCCCCCGATCACCACTACCGCGGCACCCGCGATGACGAGGATTTTCAGGGAGAACAACCGCGACAACCACCCCTTGGACGCCGGCGCGCTCGCACCGTCGTCCTCGTTCGGTTCGGGCTCCTTCTGGGCCTTGTCCGCCCCCTTGGTCTTTGCCGCCATGATCGCCTCGCGCTGCGCTCACGGGCCGCGCGCGGGCTCTGCTTGACGCCGAGCCGCCGCGGTCAATCGCCGCCGGGCCAACCTAGGATCGCAATGGTTAACGGAACCTTGCCGCCACCTTAGGGGCGGGAATTTTCTGCCGGGTGGCAGGCGCAGGCGGCGCTTCTTGCCGGCAGGTCGGCCCCGGCTTTTCGGATTTAACTCACTGCTGCGGCTTATCTTTTCACTCTGGCACGCGCGCTGCATCGCACGCCTCGGACCCCGGCACGGGAGAGCCGCGGTCCACCGGGCGGCGCGGGAGAGCCGCTTCGCAGGGCGGCCGCGCGCGAGCGAGGCCGCAGGGGAGCTTGACCGATGGAGAATGCGGCTCTCGTCGGATTGTCGCGGCAAATAGCGCTCGCGCGCCAGATCGATGTCGTCGCCAACAACATCGCCAACCTCAACACGGGCGGCTTCAAGGCCGCCGGCTCGCTGTTCGCCGAGCACCTCGGCGCGATGGCACGCGAGGCCGACGTGCCCGGCGCCGGCAGCCGCATCAGCTTCGTCAACGACCGCGGCATCTGGCACGATCTTGCGCAAGGCGCCATCCAGCAGACCGGCAACCCGCTCGACATCGCCATCGACGGCAACGCCTTCCTCGTCGTGCAGACGCCGAACGGCGAGCGCTACAGCCGCAACGGCGCGCTCCAGATCAACGCCAGCGGCCAGCTCGTCACCAGCCAGGGCATGACGGTGATGGGCGAAAACGGCCCGATCGTCTTTCAGCCCAATGACCGCAACATTTCGGTCACCGCCGACGGCCGCATCTCGGTGCTCGAAGGCGCCAACAACAAGACCGAGTCGTTCCGCGGCAAGCTGCGACTGGTCAGCTTCGCTGCTGCGCAGCGCCTGCGCAAGGAGGAAGGCAGCACCTTCTCGGCCCCGGCCGGCGTCCAGGCGCAGCCCGAGCCGACGGCGCGCGTGGTGCAGGGCGCGATCGAGAAGTCCAACGTCAACGGCGTGCTCGAAATGACCCGCATGATCGAGCTCACCCGCAGCTACAC
This sequence comes from Xanthobacteraceae bacterium, assembly GCA_036514935.1. Taxonomy (GTDB): domain Bacteria; phylum Pseudomonadota; class Alphaproteobacteria; order Rhizobiales; family Xanthobacteraceae; genus DATBWJ01. The sequence goes on along the minus strand of DATBWJ010000011.1, from coordinate 1,185 downwards.
CCAGGTCGCCACCATCCTCCAGCAGCAAGGCGAGCTGAGCCGCAACGCCATCCAGCAGCTCGCCGAGGTGCCGAACTGACGCCGCGGACGAGAAGGAGACACCTCCATGCGCGCACTGCACACCGCCGCCACCGGCATGATGGCCCAGGAGCTCAACGTCCAGGTCATCTCCAACAACATCGCCAACATGCGCACGACCGGCTACAAGCGCCAGCGCGCTGAGTTCCAGGACCTGCTCTACGAGCACGTCCGCCGCATCGGCACCCAAACCTCCGACCAGGGCAACATCTTGCCGGTCGGGGTCGATCTCGGCTCGGGCGTCAAGACGGTGGGCACGCCGCGGGTGATGACCCAGGGCACGCTGCTGCCGACCGGCAAGGATTTCGATGTCGCCATCCGCGGCGAGGGCTTCTTCAAGATCCAGCTTCCCGACGGCACCTTCGCCTACACCCGCGACGGCTCCTTCGAGATGGATGCGCAGGGGCGCATCGTCACCGCCCAGGGCAACGTGGTGCAGCCGGGCATCACGCTGCCGCCCAACGCGAGCTCGATCTCGATCAACCAGCAGGGCCAGGTCTCGGTGGTCGTGCCCGGCTCGACCACCCCGACCATCCTCGGGCAGTTCTCGCTCGCCCGCTTCATCAACAAGGCCGGCCTGCAACCGATCGGCGACAGCCTGTTTGTGGAGACCCCGGCCTCGGGCTCCCCGCAGGACGGCATGCCGGGCACCGACGGCATGGGCGACCTGCAGCAGGGCAACCTGGAACAGGCCAATGTCGAGGCGGTCACCGAGATTTCCGACCTGATCGCGGCGCAGCGCGCCTACGAGATGAACGCCAAGGTCATCACGGCGACCGACCAGATGCTGGCGGCGACCTCCAATCTGATGCGCTGAGGAGCTTTGATCATGCGCGCGCTCATCGCCATCCTCCTTGCCGCCCCGGCGCTGGCGCAGGCGGCCGAGGTCACCAGGCCGACCCTGCGCCGCGCGGTGACGGTCGCCAGCGAGGTGGTCAGGATCGGCGATCTCGTCGAGAACGCCGGCGCCGCCGCGGCGGTGCCGATCTTTCGCTCGCCCGACCTCGGCACCACCGGCACCGTGACGGCGCGTCGCGTGTTCGAGGCGATCCGGCCCCACACCCTGCTCGCGGTCGACACCGGCGGGATCGGCGAGATCGCGGTCAC
>DATBWJ010000010.1:0-6276 GCA_036514935.1 Xanthobacteraceae bacterium | reverse complement strand
CCGCTGGCCCAGCGCAGCAAGCACGTCGGCAAGCGTCGCGGCACCCGCCAGCTCGAACGTGACGCATCGCTGCGAGCAGACCGCGGCCAGCGCCCCGAACAGCCGCACGCGAACCTGCGCGCGGCCGGGCTGTGTGGTCTTCGTAGTCAGACGCGCGGGGGGAGCCTCGGCAACATCGAACCGGGCACGGTCGACGACGGCATCCCAACGCACGTTCATGTCGTGCTTTCCGCTGATCCGTCAAATATAATCAGACGTCTGATGATATTGCCATCCCCCCGGGCCTGTCAAGACCGTTTTCGCGACAGACGTGGCCGAATCCCCCGGCGGCACGCATGGGCATAGGCCGGCCGCGCGTGCGTTTCCGCCGACGCGGCCTCAGGTGCCCGTCCGCGCGGTCTTGTCCGCGTCAAGCGCGCGGCCGGGCGCGTTGCTGAAGCGCGAGAGGGCGAAGGCGGCCTTCACGGCGGGCCGCTCGTTGACTCGTGCCAGCCATTCGGTGGAACGCGGCGCGGTCTTGTCGTTCCAGAACTCCTTGTACAGCCGCGTCACCCCCTCCACGTGCGGATAGGTGTTGATGTCGGCCAGCGAATAGCTGTGCCCAGCGAGCCACTTCGAATGACGAAGAGCCTCTTCCATCCTGGCGATCATCCAGCGGATCTTGCGGCGCGACTCGTCGAGCTGCTCCTGCGTGAACGCGCCCCTGCGGGTGGTCTCCCATTTCTGACGAATCTCGTGCAGCGGCACGCGTTCCATGCGCCGCTGGAACTCCTGCTCCTCGATGCTCTTCGCAAACGGGTGGAAGCGGAAATGCCAGCCGAGCATGCTGACCGAGGGCATCAGGATCTCGTCGCTCCACTTGCTGATGACCCGCATGCGATGGCGCTCATAGGGGTCGGCGGGGCGCAGCGGCACGTCGGGAAAGACATCCTCGATGTACTCGTTGATCACGCTGGATTCGGTGATCACCTTGCCGTCGTGCACCAGGATCGGAACCTGGCCATTGGGATTGAGCGCGACGAACCATGGCTCGTGCTGCTCGAATTTCAGGATATCGACGTAACGGCTGACGAAGTCGACGCCCTTCTCCTTGAGGCAGACCAGGTTCTTCATCGAATTGGCGTAAGGCTCGTAGTGATAGAGCTCAAGCATCGCGCTCCTCCACCTGTTTCGATATCACGCGCCGGGAACTCGCCCGGCAATCGGCGTCTGCGAATTCTGAAGCAATTGGACTCGAAGCTCAATCCCGGCGGCACTCGTGCCGGCGACGGCGCCTCGGTTGCGGTTTCCTGTCAAGAACGGCTCCGGCCGGCTGCTAGTGTTTGCGCCGGTACCCGACGTTGAACGGCACCATCTGAAGCAGCGGTTCGCCGCGGGCGAGGCCCGACTGGCGATCGACGAGAACGTTGACGAGCGCCGGCTGACCGCGGCCGACCGCGGCCCACGCCCGGTCGAAGGCCGGCGCCACATCAGCCGCGGTCGCGGCGAACTCGCCATGGCATTCCAGGCCCTGCGCCACCAAGTCGTAGCGGCTCTGGTTGAAGTCGACGCCGTGCGTGCGGTTCATGAGCCGCAGCTCGATGTTGCGGCTGGCGCCCCATCCGCCGTCATTGGCGACCATGATGAAGATCGGCAGGCGATGAAGCGACGCCGTCGCAAGCTCGGCGATGTATTGTCCGAGCGCGCCGTCGCCGGTGCCGAGGCAGACCGGCCGGCGCGTTCCCCCTTCCTGCTGCGCCGCCATTGCGCCAATCGCCAGCGGCAGCCCCACTCCCATGGAGCCGAACGGCTCGTGATCCATCCAGCCGGGCGCCTGCTGCACGCGCAAAATTCCCTTGAACCAGTTCAGGCAATTGGCCCCGTCGCCGACGAAGATCGCATCGGGCGGCATGCGGGACGCCAATTCCCGCGCCATTCGCAAGGGATGCGCCATGCCGGTCTCGTCGCGGCCGACCTGATCGATGCGGTCGAGCTTGGGGCGCAGCGCGGACTTGACCCAGGCACGATCGCGCGGACTATGGCGACGCCGGGCGAGCGCGGCGGCGATCTGCAGAATCGCCGGCCCGCAGTCTCCGACGATCGGCACTTCGACCGGGTTGTTGCGCCCGATCTCCGCGCCGTCGATGTCGAGCTGGATGAAGCGGGCATCGGCGCGGAAGAACGGCGGAGCGGCGTAGCAGATGGGGGAGCCCATGCGCGAGCCGGCCAGCAGCACAACGTCCGCCTGCGCCGCCGCCGGATAGGCCAACGGCCACGGAAAGCCCGTTTCCATGTCCTCGCGCACCAGCCCGCGTCCCAAGGCGCGGGTGAAGACGGGAAATCCGAATTCCTCGGCCAGCCGCCGCAGGCCAGGCCCGGCATCCCCCCAATAGGCGCCGTTGCCGGCGATGATGATCGGCTGCTCCGCTTGCGCCAGCAGCTCGGCGGCGGCTTCGATTGCGCGCGCATCGGCGAGCGGCCGGGCCGGCCGCGCCAGCGGCCGCAACGCTGCGGCCTCGTCATCAACACGGGCCTGCGCTACGTCGCGGGGCACTTCGAGCAGAACCGGCCCCGGCCGGCCGCTGAGCGCGATGCGGCAAGCCATGTCGATGTACTCGCCGAGACGGCAGGCCTCATGGACGGTCTGCGCCCACTTGGTCATCGAGCGGACAGTGCCGACATGGTCCATGTCCTGCAGCGAGGCGGTCTCGTCCAGAATGATCGGATTGCGCCCGGCAATGACCAGCACGGGCGTACACGCCGCATGCGCGCTCATGATTCCGCCGACCGCATTGGCGAGGCCGGGTCCCGCCGTCACGCACGCCACGCCGACGTTGCGGCTCGCGCGGGCATAGCCGTCGGCGGCCATCACGACCGCCGCTTCATGGCGCATGTGGATGAGGCGGATGTCGTGATCGAGCAGCGCACCGAAGAGAATCTCGAGGTGGCCGGGCAGGCCGAACACGGTCCCGACGCCCTGCCGCTTGATGGCCCTTGCCATCAGTTCCGCGCCGATCATCCGCGGCCTCCTTCGCGATGCAGGTCTGGCATGCTACGCGCGGGCCGCTGCGCCCGCCGGCGACGGCGCTGTCCGCAGCCGGACCGGGTTGCTGCCGTCCCAGCCGACGGAGGCCTGCTGAAAACTGGTGAACATGGTCTCGACCGACGGCGTCATCTCGATGATCTCGACCATCGCGGGCAGTAGGCCGGCGCAGTCCATGTACGCGACACGCACGCCCGCGAGAACCTCGGCGAAAAAGACGAGGTCGCAACCGTGGGAGCGATATAGTTCGACCGACTCGTCAAAGCGGGTCGCGGCGACGCCGAAATGATGCAGCCCGTAGCCGCGCCGCTCGATCACCTCGCGGTAGACCGACGGCACATCGTTGTGCTGCTGTATGAGCTCGAACATCATGTGGCCGGCGTAGCCCATCGCCAGGCTGAGCTCGACGCGGCTGGGCTGGCCACGATAGAGCTGCTTTTCGAAGATGGCGTGCTCGCGCAGAAACCATGGCCCGATTCGCAGCCGGCGGGTCAGGTCGGACATGGACGCGTGAATATCTTCGACCACGAAGGCGATTTGCACGAGGCCGTCGACCGGCTGACCGAAGTTCAGGAACGCCATGACGGCCTCCCTACGCTACCGGCGCCCCAGTTCGTTCTTCGGCAGACAGCGCGTGTCTGATGATCCAGCGTCATCCCCGTTGAAAAGCCCGGCCTTTGGCTGCGTCCTCGACCCGGTCATGTGAACGCCGACCAGGCCTGTCCTTGATCATAGTCAAGGGGATCGCCCTTCGCTAAAATATAAACAATCGCAGCCTGCAGGCCGTCAGCGTGGCCCGCCGGGAGCGCCCAATGGAACTCGACGCCTATCTGCGCGAACAGGCCGCCAAATTCCGGCAGCTCGCCGAAGAGGAGCAAGACGTGCTGTCGAGACTCGAGTTGCTCGACTTGGCGGACGTGTGCGAAGAAATCGCCAACAGCGTCGAGGATCGCCTGCCGAGCGGGTGAGTCCGCAGCCTGCGCTCGCAGGCGTGACGGTCAATGCGGCCGGCCTAGGCGCGGTAGAGCTTGCGCACCGCGCGCAGCGCGTCGCTTCCCGTCTGCTGCAGAAAATTCCGATACACGGTGAGAACGTAGTTGTCGTCCGGCAGCGGGCGATAGGGCCGCCAGGGCGTGGCCATAACGGCATCGAATCCGAGCGGCACCGCCAGCGTCAAGAAAGCGCATTCCAGCGAGAGCTTGAGGTCGGAGCCGTCGGCGGCGCGCGCGGGAAGCTGCTGGCCGATGTTGGTCAACCCGCCCATGATATGGATGCCGGCGAGCGCAGGATCCGACCTGATCATTCGGATCGCTTCCAGGGCGGCCCGGTTGAGGCCGGTCGTGTCGGCCACCACCGCGTTGACCGAGACGTCGATGAATACGTCATCCATCGGCATTCCGAAATCGCCCTGAAGGCGGCGCGCCACGCGCCTGACGGTGGAGACGATCTCGTCGGAGTTGCGGTTCGACTTGGCGACTCCGTCCTCGACGCGCTCCGAAGCCATCACGACGACCTTGAATGGGCCGAACGGCCGGTACAGGTCCATCAGATCCCAGCGATGCTCGGTGACGGAATTGACCATCGGTGATCGGCCGGCGGCGCGGGCGCGATCATAGGTTTTCAGACAGACCTCCTGGACGGCGGCGCTGGGAAAATCGAAGCACAGCGGTACCGTCACCACCTCCTGGATGGCGCGCACGATCTTTGCCATGAAGTCGTGGTCAGTCAGCGCGCGCGGGCCGATGTTGACATCAAGATAGCTCGCACCCGCTTGCGCCTGCTTGACTGCGACGGCCTGAATGCCAGCGATGTCCTCAACGTCAAACAGCGCCTTGACGCTCTTGAAGCCGGGATTGATGCGGTCTCCGATGACGATGAGGTTAAAGCCATTGGGGTCTGTCACGATGCTCTCCGTGGCTCGGCGCCCTGAAGCCGATGTTTCGCAGGAAAACTTTTTGGAATTCGCGGCGCGTGCTGAGCTCGACATAGCGGCAGGTTGCGGCGAGTTCGGCGGCCCGTGTGCGCGCGCGGCGCGAGGCCAGCATTTGCCGCACGCCCAGCCCGGCCGCGTTGCCGATCTGATCGAATCGATCGAGCGGAAGCTGCGGAAAAAGGCCAATGGCAATGCCGCTGCGCACGTCCAGATAGGAGCCGAACGCCCCAGCGATGATGAAGCGCTCGATCTCGTCCTTGACCAGACCGGCCTCGCTCAGCAGAAGCTCGACGCCGGTTTGAATTGCCGCCTTGGCCAGTTGCACCGCGCGCACGTCAGCCTGGCTGAACGTCACGGCAGGGGCGAGCTCGACCACGCGCCGACCGTCCACGTCGCGGATTTCGGAGCGGCCGCCGACGAGCCGGCCGCCGTCGTCCACGAGGCCGGCCGCGCGCAGCATCGCCACCGCATCCAGCACCCCGGACCCGCACAGCCCGATCGGCCTCTTGTCGCCGATCACACCCAATGCGATGTGGCCGTCTTTCCATTCGACGCGCTCGATGGCGCCTTCCGCCGCTCGCATGCCGCAGGAAATGTGGCCACCCTCCAGCGCCGGCCCCGACGGACAGGAGGCGGTCACGATCTCCCCGCGGTGAACAAGCGAGATTTCGGTATTGGTGCCGATGTCCATGACGATGCTCGTGCGCGCCGACGACCACTGCGCCTGCGTCGCCAGCAGCGCGGTGACGTGATCGCTGCCCACGAAGCCGCCGATATTCGGGCCGAGGTGCACATAGGCGCCGGGTGCGATCACAACGCCGAGATCGCGCGCCTTGACATCCATGGCCTTGCTGACGGCTGCAACGAAGGGCGACAGCCCGAGCTGGCGCACCGGCAAGCCGAGCAGGAGATGATGCATCGCGGTATTGCCGCAGATCGTCATGTCGCTGATGTCGGAGGGTCTCGCCCCCAGCGAGCGGCAGAGGTCATGCGCAAGTGCCGCGATTGCGGCGATCGCCGCCTGCCGCAGTTGCTCGGCGGCGGCGGCATCGCGGATCGCATAGTTGATGCGGCTGATGACGTCGGCGCCCCACGCCACCTGCGGGTTTTCGATCCCCAGGCTCGCCAGGCGTTCTCCGCTGTCGAGGTCGACCAGGAACCCGGCGACATTGGTGGTTCCGAGATCGACCGCCAGTCCCAGCGTCGGGCTTGTGACCGGCGCAAACCCGATCGCCTCGCCCCCGCGCACCCGCGCGCGCACCGACCAGCCGCCATCGCGCAACACGACAGGCAGTTCTCGCGCGGCGACCAGGTCGAGCGA
>DATBWJ010000009.1:0-2644 GCA_036514935.1 Xanthobacteraceae bacterium | reverse complement strand
CCTCCCCCTGAAAGGGGGAGGGAACAGATCGGCGGCCGGCCCGAACTGATCAACCGGATTTCGTATCACGCGGCCTGCGTCGCGCTTGCGATCGGCAGCTTCAGCAAGCGGGCGGCATTGCGCCAGAACACCGCCTCGCGCTGGGGCTCGGGCAGGTTCAGGTTCTTGACAAGCTGGATCGCGCGCGGCTTGAGCGAGGTGAGCGGCGGCGCGTCGCTGCCGTAGAGCACGTTGTTGGGCCCAAGAGTGTCGAGCGCAAGCCGGGCGGCCGGCAGGTGGTAGGTCACCGTGTCAACGTGCATCTTCCTGAGATAGTAGCTCGGGGCGTGCGCAATCCTCATCGGCGCATAGGAGCCGAGGAAGAATGCCTCCTCCTGAAGCTCGTAGGCGTAGTCCATGCGGCCGATCACCTCGCAGATGCCGCCGCCGCCGTGGGAGGACACGATTTTTAGGCGCGGGAAATCCTCAAGGAGGCCGCGCACGATCAGCCGGGCGAGCGCGAGGCAGAGGTCGAATGGCCGCCCGACGCTGGAAGCGAGGCGATACTCGCGCATGCGCTCCTCGCCGAAGCCGACGTGCGGGGGATGAATCATCACCGGGACGTCGAGGTCCTGCATCAGTTCCCAGAATGGCCGCGCTTCGTCGTCGTCGGGATAATGGCCCTTGTGGCTCGAATGGATGAAGATGCCCTTGAGACCGAGCTGGCGGATCGCGCGCTCGGCCTCCTTCACGAAGGCCGGCCCGCCGCACGGCAGAATGGTGGCGAAGGCGCAGATCACGCCCTTGTAGCGGTCCTGGATTTCGGCGGCATAGTCGGTCCACCTCTGCACCGCGGCGAGCTCTTCCTCCTCGCGCTTGCCGCGCAGGTAATGCGCCGCGTTGGTCACCACGCTGATATCGATGTTGTTCTGGTAGTGCGCCTCCAGAAAATTCTCGATCACCATCGGGCAGCGGCCGCCCCAGGCAGGACCGCTGTTGCCGTCGAAGCTGCGCGCGTCGGCGGCGGCCTCCTCGGGCGTGTAGACGTGCGCGTGCCAGTCGATGATCACGTTTGGCTCCTTGTCCGCGCCGGCGCGCGCGCGTTTCACGATTCCTCCTGCGAGGTCGTGCTGAGTTCATCCTCGACCGTGATCGCGGCAGACGATATCATAGTCGACCTCGCTCTCAAGCCGTCCTTCCTGAAACGATCGCCGCCCATGTCAGTCCACAACGTCGCGCCAAGCGTCAAATATCCGCTGCCTGTTCCCGAGCCCGGCCTCAAGCCGGAGACCGTAATCGCGCGGGCAGCCGCGATGCGGCCGGCACTGCGCGCGAGCCAGGAGGAGGACGACCGGCGCGGCTGCCATTCGGAGGAGATGGACCGGCAATTCCGCAAGGCCGGCTTCTACCGCATCCTGCAGCCAAAACTGTTCGGCGGCTACGAGTTCGACTACCCGACCTTCTACCGCACCATGATCGAGATCGCGCGCGGCAGTCCGGGCGTGAGCTGGTGTCTCGCGCTGGGAGCAACCCACTGCTCGCTGATCGCCAGCCATTGGCCCGAGCGTGCGCAGTACGACCTGTTCGGAGCGAGCGGCGAGTTCCGCGCGCCCCACCGGGTCGGCGCGGTCGCCGGCTCGTGCGCGCGCGTGGACGGCGGCTACGTCGTCGACGGCACGTGGAACTACTGCTCGGGCATCCCCTATGCGACCCATTTCATCGGCAACGTGCTGGTGAAGGATGGGGATCGCCAGCAGATGGTGATCTTCGTGATGCCGCGCGAAGAGGTCCGCGTGCTCGACGACTGGGGCGGCGAGGCCACGCTTGGCATGCGCGCGAGCGGCTCCCACAGCGTCGAGATCAAGAAGGTGTTCGTGCCCGAGCACCTCGTGATCCCGGCCAAGCCCGCGCTGTGGGCGAACGAGCCGATGGGCGACGGCACGCCCGGCACGAAGCTGCATGGCAACCCCATGTATCTCGGCCGCTTCATTGCGCCCTACCACATGTCGCTGGTGATGCCGGTGGTCGGGGCCGCGCGCGCGGCGCTCGACGAGTTCGAGGACACGGTGGCGCCGCGGCCGACCTACCATCCCCCGATCATGCCGCGCTTGCAGCATTTCGACACGCAGCGCCCGTTCGGCTACGCCATGACGCTCGCCGACTCGGCGGAGGCGCTGTTGCTGACGGCGGCGGAGACCTACATGCAGCACTGCCGCCGTTGGGCCAATGACGGCACGCCGATCACGCTTGAGGACAACGTGCGCCTCTACGGCATCGTGCTCACAGCCGGCCGGCTGGCGAGCGAGGCGGTGGAGCTGTTGTTCCACAACGCGAGCTCGGCCGCCGCCCGGCGCGGCCACCGGCTGGAGCGCTACTTTCGCGACGTGGCGATGTACCGCAGCCACATGTCGGCGCAGTACCTCAACATCGCCGCCGGCATTGGCAGGGTCCATTTCGGGCTACCCTTCGGCTGGGGCGGGCTGTAGGCGCGCGCATGAAGATCACGCGGCTGCGCACGCAGGTCGTCGAGTTTCCCTACGCGCCGCCGATGGCACTCGCCGCCGACTACGTCCTTCGCACCGGGTCGTGCGTGCTCACGTTCCTGGAGTCCGACCAAGGCGTGATTGGCGAGGGTTTGGCCTACGCCTTCAACGGCGAGCGCATC
>DATBWJ010000008.1:0-2791 GCA_036514935.1 Xanthobacteraceae bacterium | reverse complement strand
CCGCTGAGCGCATGGCGCAGCTTCTCGATCGCTGTGGGGATGTCGCTTTCGTTCCACGGCGGCACCAGCGTGAGGTGGAGATCGGCGCTCGGCGGGGATGTCGTAGGCGGCCCAATGATGCCAGGTGCCGCCGGGGGCATCGGGGTCGTCACACAGGAGCACAAAACTTCGCGTTTGCGCCGGCGCCTCGCTCCATGCCAGCGGCGGCGAAACGTCCTCGCCGTCGCAGGTGAACTGGCGCGGGATCACGGCGCCATCGCCAAAGGCGCTCGAACTTAAGTGCATCGGCGACCTCCTCCGAACCGCGGCTGCACGCGATGATGCACCATGCCCGCGCCCGTGGTTTGACGCCCGTCAATACCGCGCGCGGCCCGCGCGCGGTTGGCTCGCGCGCCCACGCCCGAGCACCCGTCCTAATCGCCCCCGTCCTCGGGGAATCGGGGCAGGAGGTCGTTGAGGATCACGCCGGCCGCGCCGCCGGCGGGGACGGCGTATTCGTGCGGGCGAAGCCTGCTGACCGAATTCGTCAGCAGGCGACGGACCTCGGCGTTCGAGAGGATTTTTTTGTCAACGAGGGTTTCCAAGAGCGAGAGGATAATCGCCGTCTCGGCATTGGCGATTTCGAGAGCCGTGGGTTGTGCGTCCATGATGACCTCGCCGTTGCTGTGTCATTGATTGTGGTCCGCCGCGTCCGTCATGCCGATCCGCCGTGCCCATCGCTCAGGCCGCTGCCTGCGCCGGCTTGACCAGTTCGCCGATATCGGGCTCGCCGCACTGCGCCAGGATCACCTGGCGGACCGCGTCGCGCAGCCGCAACACCGCGGCGAAGTCCGCCCCCGACGGCCTGACAGCCTCCGCAATGTCGATGCTGATCGGCGTGCGCCGCGGGAACCACTGCTCGCCGCGCAAGAGCGAGCGCGTTCCGCGCAGAATGCCGGGCACGATCGGCAGGTTGGCCTCGGCCGCCACCTTGAACGCGCCGAGATAGAACCCGGACAGGCCGGCCCGCCGCGTGAGCGTGCCCTCCGGGAAAAACACGAGGTTGCGGCCCTGGCGGGCGGCGGCCGTGGCGGCTTCGGTGTCGGCGAGGCTGCTGGCGACGTCGTAGCGGTCGACGAACAACGTGCCCAGCCGGCGCAAGAAGGGGCCGGCGAAGAGCTGCCCTGCCAGTTCCTTCTTGGCGACGAATACCGGCTCGCCCGGCAGCACCGCGGTGAGCACGACCGAGTCCACGTAGCTCGCGTGATTGAACACGACGATGGCGTTGCCTCGTGGGATGCGATCGAGGCCGCGCGCCGAGAGCGGCACCCGCACGGCGGCAAGCGCGGCCCGGGCGATCCATCTGAGCGTCGCCCAGCGCCATTCGAGTCGCGGCACAACCATCACCGCCAGCCATCCGAGCAGGAAACCGAGCGCCACGACCAGCCACCACCACGCCGCGTACAGCGTCTCGCGCAGAATCCTCGCCAGGCGCACGATGCTGGGCGCGGCCGCGGCAAGCGACAATCGCACGATCTGCCACCACAGCGCGCGCTGCGGCGCGCCCAGGCGGCCGGCCTGGTAAAGCTCCTTGGCCGCGCTCCTGCGGATCTTGCCGCTCGATGTCTTCGGCACGGCGCGCGGGGGCGCCAGCACGATCTCATCGGGCGGCGCCCCGGCAATCTCGCTCGCCACCTCTTGCGCGCGGGCATGCAGTGCCGCGCGGGCCGCAGGATCGGACTCGCGCGTTTCCGCCAGCACGACGACCCGCTCCGTGCCGGACGCCCGATCGGTGACCCCGAACACGGCCACGCCGCCCTTGCGGATGCCTGGGATGGCGGCGACCGCTTCTTCGATCTCCTGCGGGTAGAGATGGCGGCCCGCGCGAATGATGATGTCCTTGATCCGGCCGGTGATGTGGATGTCGCCGCCGGCGACGTAGGCACGGTCCGCGCTGTCGAGCCATCCGTTGCGGAACAGCTCGCGCGTCTTGGCCTCGTTGCGGAAATAGCCGGAGGTCGCCGATGGGCCGCGGAATTCGAGGCGACCCTCCCGCCGCTCGCCGACCTCCAGGCCGGCCTCGTCGACGATGCGGACCTCGTGGCCCGGCAGGGGGTGGCCGCACGCGATGATTTCGAGGGGCCGCGGATCGTCCGGCCGCGCCGGCTCGGCGACACCTCGGCGGGCGAGCGCATCGCGGTCAATGCGGTCGATCAACGGCGGGCGGCCGAGCGGCGGGAAGGCGAGCCCCACGGCGTTCTCGGCCAAACCATAGACCGGCGCCATCGCCTCCGCCCGGAAGCCGAAGCGGCCGAATTTCGCGATGAACCGGCGCACGGTCTGCACGCCGACCGGCTCAGCGCCGTTGGCCACCATGCGCAGCGAGCTGAGGTCGAGGCCCGCGAGGTTGGCGTCGTCGATCTTGTTCAGACACAGTTCGAACCCGAAATTCGGCGCGGCGGAAAGCGTTGCGCGAAAGCGATGGATCGCCCACAGCCAGCTTTCCGGACGCACGAGAAAGCTCAGCGGCGACATGACGTAGAGCGGGGCAGCAAAATAGAGGCAGCCGAGCCACGCCCCGATCAGCCCCATGTCGTGGTAGAGCGGCAGCCAACTGACGAAGACGTCGGCGGAGCTCGCCTCCATCACCTGCCCCATGGCGCGCACATTGGCGAGCAGGTTGGCGTGGCTCAGCACCACGCCCTTGGGATCGCCGGTGCTGCCGGAGGTGTATTGAATGAGGGCGGTCGATTGGGCCTCGGCGACCGGTGGAAGCAGCACGTCGGCGCCCGCCGCGGCCAGCCCGGCGACG
>DATBWJ010000007.1:0-23124 GCA_036514935.1 Xanthobacteraceae bacterium | reverse complement strand
TCGCTCGCGCTCGACGAGCGGCCGCAAGCGCGCTTCCGTCAAGGCGATGCGTTCCTCCACCGCCCGCACGCGCGCAGCGGTGTCGATCAGTGACTGGTTGAGCTTGCGCCGCTCCTCGTCGGCGGCGTCGATCTCGTCCTGCAGCTTGCGCGCGGTCTCGGCCGCCGACTTTTGCTCGGCGCGGACCGCATCGAGCTCGCGGTCGCGCTGCCGGATGTCGTCGATCGCGGGGGGACCACGCGAGGGCTGCGCCGATTGCCCGAGCGCCGGCGCGCCCGCGAGGCAGCCGGCCACCAGCGCGGGCGCAAATGCCATGGCGCCACGCTGCGGGATTCGCTTCATGATGGCCAAGGTTGTGACCCGGGGCGTCGGTCTGGGCTCACGTCATCGCAAGGGCCGTACCGGGTATCCCTGCCGTCTGCGTCGATATTGAGGCGGCGCGGGCACGCAACTTCTATCATGCCCGGTGGTACGGGTGGCCGGACAGGATCGTCACCGCGCGGTAAAGCTGCTCCAGCAGCATGATTCGGACAAGCTGGTGGGGCCAGGTGGCGGCGCCGAAGGAGAGCGCGAGATCGGCTCGCTGCCGCAGGTCCGCCGGCAGGCCGTCGGGGCCGCCGATGAAAAAGCATACGGGCCGACCCGCATCGCGCCAGCGCGCCAAGCGCGCGGCCAACTCTGCGCTGCTGAGGCCCTGGCCGCCCGCGTCGAGCGCGACCGCGGCGGCGTCCTTCGGCAGGGCCGCCATCAGCTTGGCGCCCTCCTCCGCCATCCGGACCTGCGCGCTCCGGCTGCGGCTTTCCTCGATCTCGACGATTTCCACGGCCCGGATCCCGATGGCGCGGCCGGCCTTGGCGGCGCGCTCGCGGTAGCGCTCGGCCAGCTCGCGCTCCGGCCCGCCCTTCAGCCGGCCGACAGCGGCGACCATGAGCCGCATGGCCGCGGGTCAACTGACCTGCCGCGGCCCCGCGCCGGGCATCCACATTTTTTCCAGGTTGTAGAAGCTGCGGACCTCGGGCCGGAACACGTGGACGATCACGTCGCCGGCGTCGATCAACACCCAGTCGCAGTGCGGCAGGCCCTCGACCCGCACCCGCGGCACCCCGGCGCGGCCGAGGCCCTCGATCACGCGATCGGCGATCGCCCCGACATGGCGGTTCGAGCGGCCGCTGGATACGACCATGTAGTCCGCAAGGGAGGATTTGGCGCCAAGCTCGATGGTCACGGTATCCTCGGCCTTGGTGTCGTCGAGCTGGGCGAGGACAACTTTCAACGTCTCTTCGGCGTCAGGACGCGGCCTGGAGACGGCAGCGGGCGCGCGCCGGGCGCTGGCCCGCGGAGCAACGGATGTGGTCAGGGCCCCTTTCCTTTCGTTGGCTGGCCCCGGGCACCGCGCCCGGGACCCTCATTAAGATAGGCACGCACGGTCAACGGTTGCAACCGGCCGCCGTTCCGAATTTCCCCTCGCCGGCCCGCAATGTTAACGGCGCCCTGCGTCGATATGATGACGCCCGCAGCGCGCGCAGGGCCGTCGATGACACCGGCGACTTGAGGCCGTGGAGGAAGAGCCAGGCCGGGGGCCGGCGGCGGGCGAGCGCGCGCGCGGCATGTTCGGGCAGGCGCGCGCGTGCCAGCGCCCGCCCCGCTGGCCCTGCGCTGGCGTAAAGGCTCGGGCCGAAGCGATCGACCACCGCGATCGGGACCCGCCTGGCGAGGTCGCGCCAGCGCTCCCAGCGGTGGAAACTGCGCAGGTTATCGGCCCCCATGATCCAGACGAAGCGGACGCCCGGGCAGCGCGCCAGGATGTAGGAGAGGGTGTCGTAGGTGTAGCGGGTGCCGATTGCGGCCTCGACGCCGGTTACCACGATGCCGGGATGGCGCGAGAGCGCGCGGGCGGCGGCGATCCGCTCCGCCAGCGGGGCAAGGTGGCGGGTGTCCTTCAAGGGGTTGCCGGGCGTCACCAGCCACCACACGCGGTCGAGCCCGAGCCGCCTGAGCGCCAATAGGCTCGCGGCCAGGTGCGCCTGGTGGGGGGGATCGAACGTGCCGCCGAACAGCCCGATCCGCATCCGCGGGGCATGGGGCGGCAGCACCGCCCGAAACGATGGCGCGTTCATCGCGCGGACCGCGCCAGCCCCGCCCCGCTCGGGCGAGGCTGCATCCTCGTCCGCGGCTGCGTCCTGCGGACGCCCTTCGAGCGATCAACGCAACAGGGCGGACTGCCCGTCACGGCCTGATCTGCCCGCTGCCGCGCACACGGTATTTGAATGTGGTGAGCTGCTCGGCGCCCACCGGGCCGCGCGCGTGCAGGCGGCCGGTGGCGATCCCGATCTCGGCGCCGAAGCCGAATTCGCCGCCATCGGCGAACTGGGTGGAGGCATTGTGCAGCACGATCGCCGAGTCGACCTCGCGCAGGAATTTTTCCGCCGCGGCCGCGTCCTCGGTCACGATCGCGTCGGTGTGATGGGAGCCGTGCGCCTCGATGTGCGCGATCGCGCCCTCGACGCCGTCGACCACCTTGGCCGCGATGATGGCGTCGAGATACTCGGTCGCCCAGTCGGCATCGGTGGCCGCCTTCACGCGGGGGTCGGCCTGGCGGGTCTCGGCGTCCCCGCGCACCTCGCAACCGGCGTCGAGCAACAGGGCGGCGAGCGGCGCCAGATGGGTTTGCGCGCAGGCGCGATCGACCAGGAGCGTCTCGGCCGCCCCGCACACCCCGGTCCGCCGCATTTTGGCGTTGAGCACGATCGATTTCGCCATGTCGAGGTCGGCGGCGCCGTCGACATAGACGTGGCAGTTGCCGTCGAGATGCGCGAAGACCGGCACGCGCGCCTCCGCCTGCACGCGCGCGACCAAACCCTTGCCCCCGCGCGGCACAATCACGTCGATGGCGCCGTCCAGGCCGGCCAGCATCAGCCCGACCGCGGCGCGATCGCGCGTCGGCACCAGCGCGATGGCGTCCGGCGGCAAGCCGGCGCCGCGCAGGCCTGCCGCCAGCGCCGCGTGGATGGCGCGCGAGGAGCGGAAGCTTTCCGAGCCGCCGCGCAGGATCACCGCATTGCCGGCCTTCAGACACAGCGCGCCGGCGTCCGCCGTCACGTTCGGCCGGCTCTCGTAGATCACCCCGATCACGCCGAGCGGCACGCGCACGCGCTCGATCCGCATGCCGTTCGGCCGCGACCACGACTCGGTGACGGCGCCGACCGGATCGGGCAGGTCGCGCACGATCTCGACGCCGTCCGCCAGGGCGGCGATGCGCCTGTCGTCGAGCTGCAGGCGGTCGAGGAATGCGGCAGTCGCCCCGCCCGCCTTGGCCTCGGCGATGTCCTCGGCATTGGCGGCAAGGATCGCGGCCCACGCGTCGCGAACGGCCGCCGCCATGGCCGCCAGCGCGGCGTCCTTGTGCGCGCTGGGGGCGAGCGCGAGCGTGCGTGCGGCCGCTTTCGCCCGGCGCCCGATATCGCGCATGACGGCGGCGATATCCCGGAAATTATCAACCGTTTTCAGCGGTGCGGTCATAGGCTGACACCCTTATGTCACAAGCGATTCCTAGCATCTTTCGCGCTAGGCCGCGAGGTCGTCCGCGCGCCGAGAAGGAGTGATCGCGGAATTGCCTGATGACGTGGGCGCCATCACTTGCCCGGCACGCCTCGGGCCGTCAGTCCGTCATCGCCATTGCCCGCAGCGCGAGGCGCTCGCGCGCGGAGAGCTTTTCGCTCGCGCTCTTGAGCTGGCCGCAGGCGGCGAGGATGTCGCGCCCGCGCGGCGTGCGCACCGGCGAGGCGTAGCCGGAGTTGAAGATGATCTCGGAGAATTTTTCGATCTGCTCCCAGTCGGAGCATTGATGGCGGGTGCCGGGCCACGGGTTGAACGGGATCAGATTGATCTTGGCCGGAATGCCCTTGAGCAGTTTCACCAGCGCGCGCGCCTCGGCGAGCGAGTCATTGACGCCCTTGAGCATCACGTATTCGAACGTGATGCGCCGGGCATTGCTGAGGCCGGGATAGCGACGGCAGGCGTCGAGCAGTTGGGCGATCGGATATTTGCGGTTGAGCGGAACGAGCCCGTTGCGCAGCTCATCGCGCACGGCGTGGAGCGAGACCGCCAGCATCACGCCGATCTCCTCGCCGGCGCGCGCGATGTTGGGCACCACGCCCGCGGTCGACAGCGTGATCCGGCGCTTGGAAATGCCGATGCCGTCGCCGTCCGCGACAATGTTGAGGGCGTCGCGGACGGCCTCGAAATTGTAGAGCGGCTCGCCCATGCCCATCACCACGATGTTGGTGATCAGGCGGCCGGCCTCGGGCGGACCGATGCCCTCGCCCGACGGTGCTGGCAGGTCCGGCATTCCCGGCCGGCGCGGCCAGTCGCCCAGCCGGTCGCGTGCCACCAGCACCTGTCCGACGATCTCGCCCGCGGTGAGGTTGCGCACCAGGCGCTGGGTACCGGTGTGGCAGAACGAGCAGTTGAGCGTGCAGCCGACCTGGCTCGACACGCACAGCGTGCCGCGGCCGCTTTCCGGGATGTAGACGCACTCGACCTCGTGCGGCCGCTCGCCCGGCGTCTCGCTCGGCAGGCGCAGGAGCCACTTGCGGGTGCCGTCGACGGAGACCTGCTCGACCGCGACCTCCGGCCGCGCCAGCGTGAAATGGGCCTCGAGCTCTGCGCGCAGCTCCTTCGACAGGGTCGTCATCTTCTCGAAGCCCTGCACGCCGCGCAGGTAGATCCAGTGCCAGAGCTGCTGCACGCGCATCCGCTGCCGCTCTTCCGGCACGCCGATGGCGGCCAGCGCTTCGCCGAGCGAGCCGCGCGTCAGTCCGACGAGCGACGGCTTTGCGGGCGCGACATAGCGTTCGAGCGGCGTCTTCTCGATCGGGCCGAGGGCGGCGGGGGCAAGCGCGGTCATCGCCCTTTAGATAGGACGACGCGCGCGGCGGCACAAATCGGCGCGGCTCACAACGTCCCTCACCGCGCAAGCGGGTTCATCCATTTGAGGCCCGAAAACCGCGCGAAATCACCATCCGTGGAGCACAGCGTCAATCCGTGCTCGATTGCACAGAGCAAATGCATTGGAACAAGGACCGTCCTTGGTTTTCGAAAACCTCAGAAAGCCTACTTGCACTCCTGCCCGACGCGGTCGAGCGCCTGGGCGAGCCCCTTGAGCGAATAGGTGTCGGTGGAGGTGGCGCCGCGCGCTGACGTGCCCTTGACGACCGCATCCGCGTTCTTGCGCAAAGCCTCCACCAGCCGCGCCTCCTCGGCGGCATTCTTGATCCAGGCGCCGTCGTTCTGGGTGTACATGGCGTAGCTTGAGCCGGCGACCTCGATCAAAGCCTCCGAGTTCGGCTTGAAGCCGTAGCCGACGATGACGGAGACCTCGTCCTTCACCTTTTCGGCCGGGCGCGAGGAGATGAACATATAGGCGGCGTCGCGCGGCCGGTTCGGCGGGTTGGTCGTCGCCTTGGCTGGCCGCGCCAGCGCGAAGCACACTTTCCTGCCGCCGGTGGTGGCGGTGTAGGCGCCCCAGTCGCCGAACTGGCCGAGCAGGGTCGGCTGGGCGCCGCCGGGGGCCGCCGGCTTGGGCGCAGGTCGTTGGGCTTGGGCAAGCTGGCTTGCCTCGCCCGAACGCATCGGTGTCGGCCCGGCGCGAATCGACTGTTGAGCGGAGGCGGGCGACGTCGATGCGAGAACCGTGGCGACGGCGACGGAAACGGCGTGCAGGCGGCGCGTCATCGGACCTCGCTCGGCTGAAGGTGAGTGCGGCGAATCTCCAGCAATTGTAATGGAATAATGGCGAGGTCGGCAACGCGAAGACGCGTCGATACCTGTGTTCGACCACGGCCGCTGGCACGCCGGCGCCGATCGGAGCGCGGCTCAACCCCGCTCAAGCCCGCGCGCGAGCGCGCGCCGCGCCGCAGCGCGGTGCTCGGGCCGGATATTGTCGGCGACCAGCTTGATGGCGGTAATGAGCGCGGCGGCATCGTCGGTCAATCCGAGCACCGGCATCACGTCGGGCATCATGTCGATGGGCAGGATGAAATAGGCAAGCGCGCCCACCAGCGCCGCCTGCACATGGCGCGGGGTGTCACGGTCGAACGCGCAGTAGTAGGCCGCCACCGCATCCTCGGCGAAGGGCAGCCGCGCCGCATACCGGCGCGCCTTGCCCCAAAAACCGCGGCGCACCTGCTCGCGCGCGGCCTCCGCCCCCCATTCCATCGCCTGTTCGCCGCCCATCTGTGCCTCGCTTCCTCACTCCGCCCCCATGGCGACCGCTCACACCAACGCTGATAAAGACCATTCATGATCGTCATCGTCCGCGCAAGCGGACGATCCAGTACCCGCCAGCGTCCGTGGTTACTGGATGCTCCGCTTTCGCGGAGCATGACGAGAGACAAGTGCCGTTTCTGTCACATGAAAGCCCATTGCGGCGCCGGCAAGTCAGCCGGCCAGCTTGTCCATCGCTTCGGCGAGTTTGACGTCGCGCTCGGTCAGGCCGCCGGCCTCGTGGGTCGACAGCGTGACGTCGACCCTCCGGTAGACGTTGAACCACTCGGGGTGGTGGTCGAGCTTTTCGGCGACCAGCGCCGCCCGGGTCATGAAGCCGAAGGCGGCATTGAAGTCGGGGAAGACGAATGTCTTGGCGATGGCATCGCGGCCCTCCACGTCGGACCAGCCCGGAAGCCTGGCGAGCGCCGCCTTGCGCTCCTGTGCGCTGAGCCTTGCGGCCATGACCTTATCCCTCGGTTGACTTGGGCGATTAGGCACCCGGTCGATGGCGAGACAAGGGCGGTGCCCGCCGCCGCCCGTCGGCCTCCTGCATGGTAGCCGATGCGCAGGCCGCCATTAACCAAGGCCGTGTGGCCGCCCCTGGTGCGGCGGCTGGATTGGCAGAACTTGGCAGGAAATTCTGATAGCATCCTAAGGTAGGACGGCCGGGCCGCAGAGATTGCCGGAGACGATGCGGAACCCGCGGCCGCGCACTATGTACGCGGTACCAATGTACGACGGATCGGCCGCCAGGAAGTACCGGTTCGACCATGGTGTCTAACAATCACGACCTGTCGTCGGTCAAGCGACTGTGGATCCTGCTGCGCTTCTGGAAGCGCGAGCCGGGCCACAGGGAACCCGCCAAGCCGGCTCGCCGCCACGCGGGCGTCCCCCTTCCGATCGACCTCGATGCGCTCGAAGAGGCGATGAACCGCCGCCTGCGCATGATCTGGGTGCGGCATACGACGCTCCTGTCGCTCTTCGCATTCATTGTCGTGGTCGGGCTCGTCGTGCTCGCGGTCTTTCTGACGACCAAGGCGACGGTCATGCGGATCGCGGTCGGACCGGCCGGCAGCCGCGATGTCCAGTTCGTCGAAAAGCTCGCCGAGCGCTTTCGCAACGACCACGCCTCGATCCGCCTTCAGCCGGTCGTCAAGAATAGCCCCGTGGACGTGAAGGACATCCACGGCAAGCCCGAATTCGATCTCGCTGTTGCGCGCGGCAACATGAGCCTGTCGACCGATTGGCCGGTGGTCGCCATCCTGCGCCAGAACGTGGTGGCGCTCATCGTCCCGGCGCCGGGCGCGCGCGAAATGCCGAAGAACAAGAAAGGCAAGACCGTCAAGCCGCCGAAGATCGAGCAGGTCAGCGACCTTGCCGGCCGGCGCGTCGGCATCGTGGCGGGCAGCGACGGCGGCGCGGAACTGCTCGACGTGATCCTGAAGCACTATGGCGTGGCCACCGACAAGGTGCAGGCGATCAGCGTGGAGCCGAGCGCGCTCAAGCAGGCGATTCGCGACAACAAGATCGACGCCGTTCTGGTGGCCGGGCCGGCCACCGGCGAGGCCATCGCCCAGGCGGTATTGGCCGCCTCGCATGGCAAGGACGGGCCGACGTTCATCGAGATCGATCAGGCCGAGGGTATCGGCAAGCGGGTGCCGCCCTACGATTCCACGGAGATCGTGGCCGGCACCTTCGGCGGCGTGCCGCCGATGCCGGCCGACAACCTGACGACGCTGAGCTATCCGATCTATCTCGTCGCCCGCAAGACGCTGAGCGAGGACAAGATCGCCGCCTTCTCCAAGCTGCTTTACACCTCGCGCCAGTCGCTCGCCTACGGCCTGCCCGGCGCGGTGGCAATCGAGTCGCCGTCGACCGACAAGGACGCCCCGGTCCTGGTCCATCCGGGCGCCGCCGCCTATCTGGGCGACAATCAGAAGTCGTTCTTCGATCGCTACGGCGATCAGATCTTCTATGGTCTGCTGATCTTCCCGGTGATCGGCTCGGCGCTCGCCGGCTTCGCGAGCTATTTCAGGGCCGATAAGAACACGCAGCGCATCCGGCAGCTCCATCGCCTGCTGCAGCTCGTCAAGCGGGCGCGCTCCGTTCAATCGGTCGAGGAGCTCGACCAGCTTCAGGACGAGGCCGACCACATCCTCGGACTCACGATTCAGCAGGCCGAGCGCGGCCAGCTCGATGAGACCGGATTGGCGGTGTTCACGCTTGCAATCGAGCAGGCGCGGCTCGCGCTGTCCGAGCAGCGCTCGATGCTGGTGCTGCGGCCGGAGAACGTGCCAGCGCACCGCGTGGCGTCCCACACGCCGCAACGCGCCGCGACCGGCTAGAGAGTTACCAATTTAAGTCGACTCGTTCGCGGTCATTGCGAGGCGGGCGCAGCCCGCCGACTCGCCGCGCTGGCGCGCTGGCGCAGCGGGAGCAATCCGCGACAAGGGGATCGCCACGCCCCCTGCGGGGGCTCGCGATGACGGCGTGTGGGACGCAGTGAGCATACCTGAAATCATCCCGCTATAGCTCGCCACTCCGCTGCACGCGGTCAGCGCCTCGCGCGCGGCTTTCACCGAAGCCGGCGGAGCGGAGCGCCAGCGTGGCAAATGCTGGAGCGGGCGAAGGGGATCGAACCCTCGACATACAGCTTGGGAAGCTGTCGTTCTGCCACTGAACTACGCCCGCCTCCCAACGAGGATAGCCAAGCGGGACGGTGCGCGGCAAGGGTCGTCGTGTCGACGTGGGGGGCTTTGGGCTCGCTGTCGCGCCCGGCGCGCGAACCTCTTGCGAACGGTGCGCGCTACGCATCTCTGCGCGGGCGGCGCGCGCGGCCGGTGTTGGCGGCTCAGCCTATTTGGTCTTCAGGCTCAGAATGTAGGCCACGATGTCGGCCCGCTCGTCGGGCGGCAGGATGAGGTTCGGCATGTCGCGGTGGGGGGTCAACAGCGCTGCCTGCAGCGCCATCGCTGTCATGCCCGAAACCGCGGCGATCGCGGCGAATGCCGGCGCCCGGATGTCCGGCGAGCGCTGCCCCGCGCGAATGGCGTGACAGGTGGCGCAAGTGTCCTGCGCGAGCCGCAGGCCGCGGCGGGCGTCGCCGTTCTCCTGCGCGCGCGCCGATGCCGAGGCGAACGCGATAACGATGAAAGCCGCCAGAATCGGTCCCCGCATCTCGTCCACCGTGTCCCTTGCTCCGCACGCGATGTCCGTCCGCCCGTCTCGAAAGCACGAAGGGCGCATCCGTGCAACCGTCTCGCCGGCGCGTTCAGCGGTCAACCCAGGCTCGCCGTGAACTCGGCCAGCGACTGCAGCGCGACGCCGTTCTTGGCGTGGCCGCTGTTCTTGCGATAGATGCTGGCGTAGAAGTCGCAGCTTCGGCAGACCGGCCGGAACTGGCCGTCTTGCTGCTCCGCGATCAGGCTCATGTAGGCGGGGTTGCGCGCGGACACGATGTCGCACAGCGGGCTCGTGTGGAGGTCGCCGAGGCGCAGCGTGGCGTCGGCATCGCGGCACGCGCAGCCGTTGACGATGCCGGTCGCCATGATCTGGATGGTGGTGAACAGCCGCACGCAGGCGCCGTTCTTGTAGATCATGTCGGCGCCGCCGACCGTGATGGGAAGCCCGCGCACGTCGTCCTTGGTCACGTAGCCGCCCCAGTTGTTGTAGAGCGCCTTCGACATGCGCACGGTCGCTCCCGCCCGCTTGAACCGATCGAGGATGTCGAGGAGGTCGCTCGTGCGCCCACGCACCGACCGCCGCCCGGGGTGAAAGGCGATGTGCACCGGCAGCGCGGTTTTCGGCTTGAGCGCCAACAGCAGTTCGAGGTTTTTGAGCAGCCGCCGATAGACCTTCTCCGTCGACTTGGTGATTTTCAGGAACGTGTCGAGGTCGTGGCCATAGACGCTCACCGCGATGCCGGCGAGCTTGCCCAGCCGCAGCAGGCGCTCGACGTCGCGCGGGCGCGGGATCGTGAAATTGGTGAAGAAGCCATAGCCGCGCACGCGCGGATTGCGGTCGAGGAAATCGAGCTTGTTGAAGATGTGCCGATCCATGAATACGTCGCCGGTGCAGGGCGTCAGGTCGAACTCGCAGTAGCCGAGGTCGAGCGCCTGCGCGATGCAGCTTGCGAAGAGCTCGTCGCTCATCGTGACCTTCGGGCTCTGCTTCTTGCCATAGGCGCAGAAGCAGCAGTCGAGGTTGCACAGGCTCGACGTCTCGATGCTGAGGCAGGCCCGGTGGCTCGGGATGAACTCGCGCCCCATCGCCCGGTTCCAGTTGATGGCCACGGCGTTGCGCGCGTTGCGGACCGTCTTGATGAACAGATAGGGGTTCATGGAACCTGTCGATTGGCTCGCGTGCATGATGCGCTGAAGGGCGGCCCGCCGACAAGATGCTCCGCCCGCGGTCGGCCAGGCGGGCACGGCCGTCCCGTCGGGGGCCGTCACATCCGGAAGTGCTTGGAGAGTTTTAGGCTCTGCGCCTGGTAGTTCGAGCCGATGTCCTGGCCGTACAGCCGCTCCGGCCGCGCCAGCATCCGCTCGTAGACCAGGCGTCCGACCATCTGGCCATGTTCGAGGATGAACGGCACCTCGCGCGAGCGCACTTCGAGCACGGCGCGCGCGCCCTGCCCGCCCGCGCCGCTATAGCCGAAGCCGGGATCGAAGAAGCCGGCGTAGTGCACGCGGAACTCCCCGACCAGAGGATCGAACGGCACCATCTCGGCGGCATGGTCGGGCGGCACCTGCACCGCCTGCTTAGAGGCCAGGACGTAGAATTCGTTGGGATCGAGGATGAGGGAGTCGCGGCGCGCCGCAATCGGTTCCCAGAAATCGGCCACCTCGTAGCTCGCGCGGCGATCGACGTCAATCAGCGCGGTGTGGCGCTTGGCGCGGTAGCCGACGAGCGCGTCGGGGCCGAAGCCGGCGAGATCAACGCCGAGCGCGACCCCATCGTCGAGCTCGGCGTCCTCCTCGTCGAGGAGCTGCTCGCGCGCATGGAGCGCGGCGAGCGCGCCCGCATCAAGCGTGGCGTAGCCGCGGCGGAACCGGATCTGGGAAAGCCGCGAGCCTTCGCGGACCAGCACGGGAAACGTGCGCGGGCTCACTTCGACATAGAGCGGACCGTGGTAGCCCGGTTCGATGCGGTCGAAGACGCGCGCGCCGTCGGCGATCACCCGCGTGAACACGTCGAGCCGGCCAGTCGAACTCTTCGGGTTGGCGTCGGCGGCGATCTCCGCCGGCAGCGCGAGGCTTTCCATCAGCGGCACGATGTAGACGCAGCCGGTCTCCAGGACCGCGCCATCGCCGAGCGCGATCTCATGCAGCTTGAGGTCCTCGATGCGATCGGCCACCGTCGCTCGCCGTCCCGGCAGGAAGCTCGCGCGCACGCGGTAAGCGAGGTCGCCAAGGCGCAGATCGAGGCTCGCCGGCTGGACCTGGCCCGGCACGAGATCGGCAGCCGGGATGATGCCGCCGGCCTCGGCGAGCGCGCGGATCAGCCGGTCCGGCAGGATGCCCTTGTCGGTCGGGCGGAAGGCGAGCACCGTTTGGCTCTCCGGGATGCGTCCAGCCCCTCCCGCGCGAGGAGCCGGGACGTGCGGCGCGCAGGGTGCCCCAACGCGTGCTCCTGCGGTGCGCCGCATCCTCAAGCGCAAATACATGGGCGGAACGCGCAGGCAAGCGTGTAGCGAATACGCGGCTTGACGGAAAGGCGCCTGCCTTGTTAGGAACAACTTAGTTCCGTGGTCATTTGAGCCGGCCGGCTTGCCGCCACGTTAAACAAGTCGCTAAAAGGCCGGGGGACATGAGGAACCCGGCTTGGAGAGATTCCGGCCGGTTTTTTGTTGGGGGAGCCCATGTCCGCAGCAACGCCCGCACCTGCCCATCGCTACCGACCCGAAACCGAGCTGGTCCAGGCCGGCACCCTGCGCTCGCAGTTCGGCGAAACGTCGGAAGCGCTGTTTCTCACCCAGGGCTTCGTCTACGAGACCGCCGAGCAATGCGAGGCGCGCTTCAAGGGCGAGGAGCCGGGCTACCTCTACTCGCGCTTCTCCAATCCCACGGTCGCCATGTTCGAGCGCCGTATGGCGACCTTCGAGGGCGCCGAGGATGCGCGTGCCACCGCCACCGGCATGGCCGCGGTGACCACGGCGCTCGTCGGGCAGCTTAGGGCCGGCGACCACGTGGTGGCGTCCAAGGCGCTGTTCGGCTCCTGCCGCTGGGTGGTCGAGGAATTCCTGCCGCGGTTCGGGGTGCCGTCCACCCTGGTCAACGGCCTCGACCTCGACGCGTGGCGCAAGGCGGTGCGGCCGAACACCAAGGCCTTCTTCCTGGAAAGCCCCACCAATCCCGTGCTCGAAGTGCTCGACATCGCGGCGATCGCGGCGATCGCGCACGAGGCGGGCGCGACGCTCGTGGTCGACAACGTGTTCGCCACGCCGATCTGGCAGAGCCCGCTCACGCTTGGCGCCGACGTGGTGGTCTATTCGGCGACCAAGCACGTCGACGGCCAGGGCCGCTGCCTCGGCGGCATCATCCTGGCGTCGCAGAAGTTCATCCAGGACAACGTGCACATGCTGTTGCGGCAGACCGGGCCGTCGATGTCGCCGTTCAACGCCTGGGTGCTGCTCAAGGGGCTGGAGACGCTGCACCTGCGGGTGCGCCGGCAGACCGACACCGCCGCCACGGTATCGGTCGCGCTCGCCGAGCACCCGAAAATCACGCGCCTGATCTATCCCGGCCGGCCGGACCATCCGCAGGCGGCGACCGTGCGCAAGCAGATGAAGGGCGGCTCGACGCTGGTCGCCTTCGAAGTGGCCGGCGGCAAGGAGGGCGCATTCCGCTTCCTCAACGCGCTCCGGCTCGTGCGCATCACCAACAACCTCGGCGACGCCAAGAGCCTCGTCACCCACCCGGCGACGACCACCCACCAGCGCCTCACGCCGGAAGCGCGCGCCGAGCTCGGCATCAGCAATGGTATGGTGCGTTTCTCGGCCGGCCTCGAACATCCCGACGACATCGTCGCCGACCTCTTGGGCGCGCTGGAGAAGGCGTGAGCGCTACCGGCCGCCGGGTTTCTGGTCCGGCTGGGCGGCCGGAGCAAGCTCCGCCGACGTGGTCGCGCGGGTGGCGGCGTCCGCGATCGCCGCGCACATGAGCTTGGCCCAGCAGCGATAGCCCCAATCGTTCATGTGCAGGCCGTCGGGCGAGGTGAACGCCTCGAAGGAGAGGCCGCCGACCTCGCGCCAGTGCTTCATGATGGCGAAGCGCCGGAACACGCCGACCTTGCTGCGCCTGGCGGTGGCGGCGATCAGCGTCACCATGCCCTCCGTTTCGGGCTTGGAGATCACCCGTGGAACGAACTGGGGATCGACCAGAAGCACGTCGGCGCCCGTCTCCGTCAGCATGCGCACGCCGGCCTGGATCAGCCGGCTGATCTGCTCGGCAGGCATGTCGCGGAGGGCAGCGTTGGTGCCGAGTTGCCAGATGACCAGATCGGGCTTCTCCTCGATGACGTCGCGCCGAAAGCGCGCCACCATCTCGGCGGCGTCCTGGCCGTTGATGCCGCGGTTGACGACCGTGATCGGCACGCCCGGAAAGATGGCGGCAAGCTCGACCGCCAGCCGGCCGGGGTAGGAAGCCGCCGCCGAACTCGCGCCCGCCCCGGCGGTCGAGGAGGACCCGATCGCGATGATCTTCACCGGCTGGCCGGCCGCCAGCCGTTGGCCGGTATGGGCAAGCGGACGCTCCAGTCGCGTGAGTTCGGCAGGCACCTGGCAGAGCTGCGACTCGGCGACCGCTGGGGCCGCCCCCGCGCACAAAAACGCCGCCGAAAACAAGGCGGCCGCGACATTGCCCCGACCCGTGCGCGTCATGGTGACTTGCCGTTGTGAGCGCTCGATCCTCTTATCATGGCCGCCTGGACGATGAGGTCTGCGAGGAGACGCCCGATACAATCGTGGACGCGCGCCGCGGTGTCAATTTTCTTCGTGGCTTCAACGAAGTCGAAGGTTCCAAGCTCGCTCCAATGCCGCATGACGGCGAACCGGTCGAACAGCAGGACCTCATGCTGCAATGCAACAAAACGCATCGTCTCGGCGTAGGGCGGCACCGCGATCATCGACTCGGTGCGCGGGCTGTACTGCATGTTCATCAGGATGATGTCGCTCTTGCCCGACTGGGCGGCCGCAAAGCCGGCCTCGAGCGCTGCTTGGAACTGGTCCATGTCGATCCGGCGCATGGCCTCCACGGTGCCGGTCTGCCAGACCACCAGCGCCGGCTTGTCGGCGCTGAGCGAGCGTTCGATCTGCTGCGCCATCAGGGCGGCGGTTTCGCGCGGCCGGGCGTAGGCGACCACCTTGACCGCGACGCCCGGCAGGCGCTCGGCGAGGGCGGCCTCCAGCCGCGCCGGGTAGGCCTTCTGATTGTCCGTTGCCCCGTCCAGCCGCGAGGAGGCGGAGCCGACCACGACGACATCGAGGCGCTTGTCGGCGATCGCCGCCTTCACCCGCGGCAGCGGATGGTCGGGGCTGATGAAGTGGGCCGCCACCGCGCAGGCTTGGTTGTCGCCGGCCGACGCCGCGGTCGCGGCCAGCACCGCCAATAGCGCGATGATGAACGTCGTCATGCCTCGCCTCCCGCGAGGTCGGCATCCCGCGAGGAGCGCGATCCGGGACTTCGCCCTTCCACAGTCTTATACCACGTGATGAGGCGTGCCACGGCAATCATTGCCGCGATCCCTAACGCGCTAACAATCGCCTGGGCGGCCACCGCTTCCGACACTTCGACCATGGCGAAGTGGGCTGCGAACGCCAGGAACACGCCAAGACAGAAGATCTCCAGCGAGTTCTGGCCGCACAGGATCGCCGGCCGCAGCGCCGGGCTCTTCAGGAAAGGCCAGTCGCGCGGGATGAACCGCACCGTCAGGATCGCCAGCGCGAGGAAATGCGCGAACCGCAACACGTCGAGATTGGTCTTGTCGATCGGATACATCCAGTCCGACAGAAATTTCGGCACGAAATGGCCGTAGCGCGGAAAGTACCAGGTCATGACGATCGCGAACGCGAACGCGAGATAGGCGGCCGCGAGCGCGGTCACGACGGGAGAGCGCACGAGGGGGCCGAGCCTGTCGGCGCCGCCCAGGGCGCACCAGGCGCCGAAGCCGAACAGGAGCTGCCAGGCGAACGGGTTGAACACCCAGCTCCCGTCGGGATAACCGGGCAGGTTCCATCCGAATTGCCAGCTCAGCGCGTAGATCAGCACCGAGATGGTGAGCGCGAGCGCCGGCTGGCGCAGCAGCAGCCACAGGAAGGGCGCAAAGCCGCCGAGCAGCACGATATAGAGCGGCAGCACATCCATGTTGGCCGGCTTGAACTTGAGCAGCAGCGCCTGAAGCAGGGTGACGTCGGGTTGCCGCAGGAAATCGAAAATGCCCATCTCCTCGGCGTAGAGCGGGTTCTCGAAGCTGCGGGAAACGTAGGCGATCTCGGCGAGATAGATCACGAACAGAAAGATGTGCGCGACGTAGACCTGCCAGGCGCGCTTGAGAATGTGCGCGCCGGCCACCACGGCACCGCGCTCGCGCATGGCGCGCCCATACACGAACGCCGCGGTGTAGCCGGAGATGAAGACGAAGATCTCGGTGGCGTCGCTGAATCCGTAGTTGCGGATCGTGACCCAGCTCACGACGTTGGACGGGATATGGTCGAGGAAGATCAGCCACAGCGCGATCCCCCGGAACAGGTCGAGGCGGAGGTCGCGTTCGGCCGGGGCGGGTGGTGGCATGCAGGTCCTCGCGCTGCGGCGCAAGCGCCGACGACATTATCATGAATAGCAGCGTGCTCGGCGCCTTCTTCGTCCTGGCGGCGCCCGCGCAGACATAGAGGCTCTGCGCGAGCCTGCAAGCGGCAATGACGGGCGGCCGCCCACCCGGCGGCATGACGGTGCGTCCCGGGCGCGGCGGCTGGTCACTGCAGGAGCGAATGCGACCCAGTTGCGTTCCGGCGACAGACGCGGTCCACTGCTAGTGCGCATTCAGCAAAAGTGGAAACCGGTTTTGCGTCCAAATGCGCTCTAAAATTTAAAGTTAGCGCACTTTCCGGGCGGCGGACCGGTACCCACCCAGCCCGAAAGTGCGCTAGACGCGCCGCGCGAGCCCAGCGGGTCTTGGTCATGTATCAAGCCGTCACCCACGACATCGAGGTCAAGGTGACCCCGCGCTTCATCCCTGAACGGTCCTCCGTCGAGCAGGGCTACTTCTTCTGGAGCTATACGATCGAGATCACCAATCACGGCGCGCAGACGGTGCAGCTCAAGACCCGCCGCTGGCGGATCACCGATGCTTTGGGCCGGGTCCAGGAGGTCTATGGGGCGGGCGTGGTCGGCGAGCAGCCGGTGCTCGCGCCCGGCGCCTCGTTCGAATACACGAGCGGCGTGCCGCTACCGACGCCGTCGGGGTTTATGAGCGGCACCTACGGCATGACCAGCGTCAGCGGCGAGCGCTTCGAGATCGAAATCCCGGCGTTCTCGCTCGATGGTCCCGACAGCAAGCGAACCATCAATTGACGGCGACGGGGCGCGCGGGTGGCACGGCGAGGGATAGCGAGGTGCGCAAGCGGCCTGCTCAGGCGCGCGGGTCGAGTTCCTCGGGATGCAGGACGTAGCTTGCCCCGCAGAACTCGCATGTCACGGTGATGGCGCCGTTTTCCACCATGTGGTCGCGGTCGTCGGGCGAAAAGCTCCTGAGCATGGCTTCAACGTTCTCGCGCGAGCACGTGCAGCGCGCCTCGACCGCCTGCGGCCTGAAGATGCGCACGCCGCGCTGGTGGAACAGGCGATAGAGCAGCCGTTCGCTCGACAGATCGGGGTCGATCAGCTCGACATCGCTGACGGTCTCGATGAGCGAGCGGCCCTCGACCCAGGCGTCGTCCTCCGCCACCGAATGGCGCGCCATCCCTTCCGGCGCATCGCCCGGATCAAAATCGGGGCCGCGCATGCGCTCGGCCTTGCGCGGCAGGAATTGCAGCAAAATGCCGCCGGCGCGCCAGCGGTGTTGGACGCCGTCTCCCTCCGCGCGCAGTTCCTCCGCAACCGCGAGCCGCACGCGGGTCGGGATCTGCTCGGAGCGAAGGAAGTACTCATGCGCCGCCTGTTCGAGCCCGCCGCCCGCGAGCGCGACCAGACCCTGATAGCGGTTCATGTCGGCGCCCCGGTCGATGGTCATGGCGAGATGGCCGCGCCCGAGGAGGTCGCCCGCCGACGCCGAGCCGCGCGTGATCGCATCGGCCACCTCGTCGCGGTCGAAGCGCGCGCAGGCCCGCAGGCGGCCCGGGCTCGTGTAATCGACGACGAGCATGCGCACCGGGCCGTCGGTCTGCGTCTGCAGGATGAAGCGCCCGGCAAACTTGAGCGCGGACCCGAGCAGGGCGGTGAGCACCACCGCCTCGCCGAGCAGCTTGGCGACCGGCCGCGGGTAATCGTGAGCGGCGAGGATGCGATCGAGCGCAGCGCCGAGGCGGGCGACGCGGCCGCGTTGGTCGAGGGCGGCGACTTCGAACGGCAGGACGGAGTCCTCGGCCACGAAATCGGCAGGCGCACGGGTGGGGATCGCGAGCTCGCTCATGAGGCGGTCGCCTGGAAGCACCAGGTGAGGATGCCCTTCTGCACATGCAGGCGGTTCTCGGCCTCGTCGAGCACGACGGAATGCGGTCCGTCGATCACCTCGTCGGTAACTTCCTCGCCGCGGTGGGCCGGCAGGCAGTGCATGAACAGCGCGTCGGGCTTTGCCTTGGCCATCAGCGCGGCGTTGACCTGGTACGGCCGGAGAAGATTGTGGCGGTGCACCCTGTCCCTGTCGCCCATGGAGACCCAAGTGTCGGTGACCACGCAGTCGGCGCCGCTCACCGCCGCCACCGGGTCGTGGCCGATCTCGACCGCGGCGCCGGACGCGCGCGCCCACGTCCTCAGCGCGTTGTCGGGGGCAAGCTCGGGCGGGGTTGCCACCCGCAGGCGGAACGCGAAGCGCTCGGCGGCGTGCATCCAGGAGGCGAGCACGTTGTTGGCGTCGCCGCTCCACGCGACGATCTTGCCGCCGATCGGTCCGCGATATTCCTCGAACGTCATCAGATCCGCCATGACCTGGCAGGGATGCGACCGCCGCGTCAGGCCGTTGATGACCGGAACGGCGGCGTCGCGCGCCAGTTCCAGCAGGATATCGTGATCGAGCGTGCGGATGACAATGGCGTCGACATAACGCGACAGCACGCGCGCGGTGTCGGCGATGCTTTCGCCGCGTCCGAGCTGCATTTCCTGGGCGGTCAGCACGATGACGTCGCCGCCGAGCTGGCGCATGGCGATGTCGAAGGACACGCGGGTGCGCGTCGATGGCTTGTCGAAGATCATCGCGAGCACCTTGCCGGCGAGCGGGTGACCGGCGGCGCTGCGGGCGCTCTTGCGCTCCTGCTTCATGGCGCGGCTCGCCTCGATCATCGCGCGCAGCTCCTGCGGCGAAATGTCGGTCAGATCGAGAAAGTGGTGGATCGCCCCGCTCACCCGGCAGCTCCTGCCCGCTTGGCCTGTTCGAGCGCGCCTTCGATCGCGCGCGCCGCCCGGTCGAGCCGGCTCACGGCCTCGGCGACCTCCGGCTCGCTCACCACGAGCGGCGGCAGCAGGCGCACGACATTGTCGCCGGCGGCAACGGCCAACAGCCGCTCCGCGCGCAGCGCGTCGACGAGCTGACCGTTCGGAACCACCGTGCGCAACCCGATCAACAGGCCTTCCCCGCGCACCTCGGCGATGACGTCCGGGTGATGGTCCTTGACCTCGGCCAAGCGTTGCTTGAACGACAGCGTGATCGCCCGCACGTGGTCGAGGAAGCCGGGCGCCAGCACGACGTCAAGCACGGCATTGCCCACCGCCATGGCGAGCGGATTGCCGCCGAAGGTCGAGCCGTGGGTGCCGGCGACCATGCCCTCGCCCGCCTCGGCGGTGGTGAGACAGGCGCCGACCGGAAAGCCGCCACCGAGCCCCTTCGCGATCGCCATGACGTCGGGCGCGACACCCGAGCGCAGGTAGGCGAACAGTTCGCCGGTGCGCCCGATGCCGGTCTGCACCTCGTCGAACACGAGCAGCAGCCCGTGCCGGTCGCACAGCTCGCGCAGGCCGCGCAGGAACGAAGCGGACGCCACGCGAACGCCGCCCTCGCCCTGGATCGGCTCGATCAGGATCGCGGCGGTGGACGGGCCGATCGCCTGCTTGACGGCGTCGAGATCCCCGAACGGTGCCTGATCGAAGCCCTCGACCGGCGGGCCGAAGCCGTCGAGGTATTTCTTGTTGCCGCCGGCGGCGAGCGTCGCCAGCGTGCGCCCGTGGAAGGCGCCTTCGAAGGTGATGATGCGGAAGCGCTCGGGACGGCCCGAGGCCGCCTGATGCTTGCGCGCCACCTTGATGGCGCACTCGACCGCCTCGGCGCCCGAGTTGCAGAAGAATACCTGGTCGGCGAACGAGGCCGCGCACAGCCGCTCGGCCAGGCGCTCGGCCTCGGGGATGCGGAACAGGTTGGAGACGTGCCAGACCTTGTGCGCCTGCTCGTTCAGCGCCGCGATCAGCCGCGGGTGCGCGTGACCGAGCGCGTTGACGGCGACGCCGCCGGTGAAGTCGAGATAGCGCTCTCCGCTCGTGGTGATGATCCAGGCGCCTTCGCCGCGGAAGAAGGCGAGATCAACGCGGGCGTAGGTCGGCAACAGATGCGAGGTCACGGGTCTGCTCGCTGGCTCCCAGCAATGGGCGGGAAATGAAATGTGCCGCCTTCCGGGCGGCACGCCGGCGCATTTTAGGTGGAGCGCGTGCGCTGTCAACTCGGCGGCTGGTCGAGATGGCACGGCGAGAGGCGCCGATCCTGCGGATAACGCAGACGAACATGTGGACTTCCCGGGCGGCGACTCTTGCGCGCGAGTCCCGCCATGTAGTAGGTTTCATTCCAATAATACACGATATCTCGTGCGGCGGACGACTCACTGAGTTTCTTCGGCGTCTAAGGTGTCCGGCGTGGCGGCCATACGGCTGCCCGAGGGGTGAGGGATTCCGAGTCCTCCCAGCGCCGCACTGGCGAGAAGGACGAGATGCAATGTCGTGGACCGAAGAGCGCGTGGCGCGACTGAAGCAGCTCTGGGCGGAGGGTCTTTCGGCGAGCCGGATCGCCAACGAGCTTGGCGGCGTCACCCGCAATGCGGTCATCGGCAAGGTGCACCGGCTCGGCCTGTCGGGCCGCGCCAAGGCGCCCTCCTCGGCGGCGCCGCGACCGCGCAAGCCGCGCGCCCATGGCATGCTGCGCGCGCGGCCGGCGTTGCGCGGCAACACGGCACTGGCCTACGATCTCGACCTCGATGCCGAGCCGGATCTGACCGAAAACGTCATTCCCATCGGCCAGCGCTGCTCGCTGCTTGAACTCGGCGAAGGCAAGTGCCGGTGGCCGATCGGGGATCCGGGCAGCCCGGACTTCTTCTTCTGCGGCGGCAAGTCGGTCGAGGGGCTGCCGTATTGCGGCTATCACGCGCGCATCGCCTATCAGCCGGTGGCCGATCGGCGGCGCGACCGCCGGCCGACACGGGGTTGACCGGCCGGCCTGGACGCCCGAGCCTCAGGCCGATTTGCCGAAGCGATCGTTGAAGGCGTAGCCCGCCCCGCGCACGGTGCGGATGGGGTCGGGCAGGTGGCCGCGGTTGAGTCCCTTGCGCAGGCGCCCGACATGCACGTCGACGGTGCGCTCGTCGATATAGATGTCGCGGCCCCACACGCCGTTGAGCAGTTGCTCGCGCGAGAACACGCGGCCGGGGCTCTGCATCAGGAACTCGAGCAGGCGGAACTCGGTCGGCCCGAGCGCGATCTCGCGTCCGCCGCGCGAGACCCGCTTCTTTTCGCGATCGAGCTCGATGTCGCCGGCGCACAGCACCTCGGCCACGCGCTCGGGCTTCGCCCGCCGCAGGAGCGCGCGGATGCGGGCGAGCAGCTCGGGCACCGAGAACGGCTTGACGATGTAGTCGTCGGCACCGGTCGCCAGCCCGCGCACGCGCTCGGCCTCCTCGCCGCGGGCGGTGAGCATGATCACCGGTAACTGCCGCGTTTCCGGGCGCGCGCGCAGGCGGCGGATCAGCTCGATGCCGGAAAGCCCCGGCAGCATCCAGTCGATCACCGCGAGGTCGGGCGGGTTCTCCTTGAGCCGCAGATCGGCCTCGTCGCCGCGCGCCACCGTCTCGACCTCGTAGCCTTCCGCTTCGAGGTTGTAGCGCAAGAGCAGCGTCAGCGGCTCCTCGTCCTCGATGATCTGGATGCGTGCGCTCATGCGAGGGTCAACCCTCATACTCAGAATGCGGCGGTGGCCGTGAGGTCGCCCTTCGGGCGCTCGTCGGGCAGGGCGCGGCCCTCGACCATGTAGTAGACCGTCTCGGCGATATTGGTGGCATGGTCGCCCATGCGCTCGATGTTCTTGGCGCAGAACAGGAGATGGATGCACAGCGTGATGTTGCGCGGGTCCTCCATCATGTAGGTGAGCAGCTCGCGGAACAGCGAGTTGTTGACCGCGTCGATCTCCTCATCGCCGCGCCACACCGCGAGCGCCTTTTCCACGTCGCGGCGCGCGTAGCTGTCGAGCACGTCCTTGATCTGAGCCAGCACCAATTCGGCCATATGCTCGACCCCGCGCATGGCCTTGTGGAGCTCGATGTCGGCATCGAGCGCGGCGACCCGCTTGGCGATGTTCTTGGCGAGGTCGCCGATGCGCTCGAGGTCGTTGGACACCCGCAGCGCGCCCACGACCTCGCGCAGGTCGACCGCCATCGGCTGGCGGCGCGCGATGGTGAGGATGGCCTTTTCCTCGATCTCATGCTGGAGCATGTCGATCCGGGTATCGAGCGCGATGATGCGCGCGGCAAGCGCCGTATCCCGCTTGCTGAGGGCGTCGAGGGCGTCGCTGATCTGCTTTTCCGCCAGGCCGCCCATTTCGGCCACCAGGCGGGCAAGGTCCTGAAGCTCCTCGTCGAAGACGCGCAGGATATGGTCTGGCATAGCGGGGATCGCTCCTTGCAGCGCGCTATCAGCCGAAGCGGCCGGTGATGTAGTCCTGGGTTCGGCGATCGTGCGGGTTGGTGAAAATCACTTCCGTCCGGTTGAACTCCACCATGCGGCCGAGGTGCATGAACGCCGTGTAGTCGGACACGCGCGCGGCCTGCTGCATGTTGTGGGTGACGATGATGATCGTCACCATCGGCGCGAGTTCCATCACCAGCTCCTCGATGCGCGCGGTCGCGATCGGGTCGAGCGCGGAGGTCGGCTCGTCCAGGAGCAGCAACTCGGGATCGGGAGCGAGCGCGCGCGCAATGCACAGGCGCTGCTGCTGGCCGCCCGACAGGCCGTAGGCGGAGGTTCGCAGCCGGTCCTTCACCTCATCCCACAGCGCTGCCTGGGTCAGCGCCTGCTCGACACGCTCGTCGACCAGCGAACGCTTGCGGATACCGCGCACCCACAATCCGGCGGCGACGTTCTCGTAGATCGACTTTGGGAACGGATTCGGTTTCTGGAAGACCATGCCGATCTTCAGGCGAACCAGCATCGGATCGACCTGCGGCGACACGATGTTGGTCTCTTCGGGATACAGGATGATCTCGCCCTCGTAGCGGTTGCCGGGGTAGAGGTCGTGCAGGCGATTGAATGCGCGCAGGAGCGTGCTCTTGCCGCAGCCGGAAGGCCCGATCATGGCGGTGACCTTGCGGTCGTGGACCGGGAAGCTGACATCGAACAGCGCCTGTTTGTCGCCGTAATAGAAGTTAAGGTGGCTGACGCGGGCGCGCACGCGCTCCTC
>DATBWJ010000006.1:0-5189 GCA_036514935.1 Xanthobacteraceae bacterium | reverse complement strand
TTTCTCCCAGCCTTCATAGGGTGCCAGGCGAGCCGTGCCAATGCTCGCTGGAGTGATTAGAATGGTGTCTGCCCCATCCTTGCCGATGAGGCGGTAACCTTGAAATTGTTGCTGTACTTTGGTCGACGCCGCTGAAAATTCGACGTCAACAATCTGCGCCTCTTGGCACAACGGATAGTTGTCCATTAAGCGCTTTTGGAGCTTATCGATCGTCTCACGATGGACTTGGCCCTCGACGCGAACCTCGATAACCGCCTCGGTAATTGGAGGCCTTCTATAACGGTTCATGACTAGGGCGCCTGCGTGGTACCGAAACTAGCGTTCACATATTAACGAGTCAGCTACGACTTCCGTAAGCTGAAATCCGAGCGTGCGTGAATGGGACTTGGCTACAACTGATCACCCCGCCGGCAGCACGAGGTGGGCGCGCAGGCCGCCGATCGGCGCGGTGGCGAGCGTGAGGCTGCCGCCGTAAAGGCGGGCGAGGTCGATCACGATCGACAGGCCGAGCCCCGAGCCCGGCTTGGTCTCGTCGAGGCGGCGGCCGCGGCGGGTGACCTCCTCGCGCTCGGTGGGGTTGAGGCCGGGACCGTCGTCGTCGACGATGATGCGCACCACCGGCTTGGGCGCCGTCTCGGCGGCGACCTCGATGCTCACCCGCGCCTGCGCCCACTTGCAGGCGTTGTCCACCAGGTTGCCGACCATCTCCTCGAGGTCCTGCTGCTCGCCCTGAAAGCGCACCGGCGTGGGCGCATCGAGGTCGATGGCAACCCCGCGGTCGCGGTGAATCTTCTCCATGGTGCGCGCAAGCGCGGAGACGACGGGCAGCACCTCGGTGACGGTTCCCACCACGCTGGCGCGCGCGGCGATGCGGGCGCGCTCGAGATGGCGCGCGATCTGATCGCGCATGATGTCGGCCTGCTCGACGATCTTGGCGGCGAGCGGATCGTCCGCCCGCGCGGTCGCCTCGTTGACGATGACCGAGAGCGGCGTCTTGAGCGCGTGCGCGAGGTTGCCGACATGGGTGCGGGCGCGCTCGACGATCTCGCGGTTGGCGTCGATGAGCGCGTTGGTCTCGCGCGCGAGCGGCGCGATCTCAACCGGAAAGCGGCCCTCCAGGCGCTCGGCCGTGCCGGCGCGGATCGCCGCCAGGCTTTCCGAGATGCGCTTGAGCGGGGCGAGACCGAAACGCACCTGGAACATGGTGGTGAGCACGAGCACCAGGATCAGCAATCCGAACGTGATCATGAGCGCGCGGTCGAAGTTGCGGGTCTCCTCCTCGATCTCGGCGGAGTCACCGGCGACAGCGACCAGGAAGCGACCGTCCTCGCCGAGATCGACGGTGCGCTCGACCAGGCGCAGGCGCTGTTCCTCCGGGCCGCTGACGTAGTTGCGGCGGACGCCGTCGGCGCTCGCCGGCACGTTCATGTCCGCAAGATGCGGCAGCCCGCCGTCCCACAGCGAGCGCGAGGCGCGCACGTCCGGCCGCAGCGATTGCAGCCGCGTCACCTGCCAGTACCAGCCCGACAGCGGCAGGTCGAACAGCGGCTCGCCGAGCGACTGCGGATGGCGATCGGGGCCGTTCTCGGGAGCGGCGACCTCGGCGATGAGGGTGCGCAGATAGACGCCCAACCGGCGATCGAACGAGCGCTCGACCGCCTGCCGGTAGAGCGTCGAGAGCACGACACCGGTCGCGAACAGGATGACGACGGTCCAAACCGTGGCCGACAGGAACAGGCGAAGCGCGAGCGAATTAGCGCGCATCGCGCGCATCGCTCGGCGGCGTGAGCAGATAACCCAGCCCGCGCACGGTCTGGATCACGTCGACGCCGAGCTTCTTGCGGATGCGGCCGACGAAGACCTCGATGGTGTTGGAATCGCGGTCAAAATCCTGGTCATAGAGGTGTTCGACCAGCTCGGTGCGCGAGACCACGCGGCCGGTATGGTGCATCAGGTAGGCGAGCAGCCGGTATTCGTGCGAGGTGAGCTTGACCGGGTTGCCGTTGATGGAGACGCGGCCGGTGCGCGAATCCAGCCGGACCGGCCCGCAGACAAACTCGCTCTTGGCGTGGCCGACCGAGCGGCGCAGCAGCGCGCGCACGCGGGCCAGTACTTCCTCGAGATGGAACGGCTTGGCCACGTAGTCGTCGGCGCCGGCGTCAAAACCTTGCACCTTGTCGCTCCAGCGGTCGCGCGCGGTGAGAAGCAGCACCGGCATGGCGCGGCCGGCCCGCCGCCAGGCTTCGAGGACGGAAATGCCGTCCATCTTCGGCAAGCCGATGTCGAGGATCACTGCGTCGTAAGGCTCGCTCTCGCCGAGATAGTGGCCCTCCTCCCCGTCGAAGGCGCGGTCGACCACGTAGCCGGCCTCCGTCAGCGCCGCGGCGAGCTGGCGATTGAGATCGGGATCATCCTCGACGACCAGGAGGCGCATGTGTTGCCCTTGTGTCAGATGTCAGAGATCGGATGTCAGAGGTCAGAGATCGGACATTCGACATCTGACATCTGACATCTGACATCTGACCTCTGACATCTGATCTCTGATGCGGGACGGCTTCGGACGGCGGCGTCCTCGCGATCCTTCCGGCGCTCAGGAGCCCCCCACCACGGCGCCGGTGGCGGCGTCGACGGCCACGTGCACCACTTTGCCACTGCGGGGCAGCACTGTCAGCACGTAGATGAGGCGCCGGCGCTGCTCGCACAGGCGCACGCGCACGACGTCGCCCGGGTAGCGCGCCTTGATAGCGCGGATCGCTCTAGCGACCGGCACCACCTTGTGGACGGCGATGGCGGCGCGCTGCTCGCTGGGGGAGAGGCAGCGGCGCGGTTCCGCCGCGGTTGCGGGCGCCGCCAAGCCGGCGGCAAGGGTCGTCGCACCCGCCAGAACGAGGGAGGTCAGGACGAATCGCATGGTCGCCTCGAACAGCACGCCCTAGCATCGAACCGCGTCAAGACTGGGGCAACGGCGCACGTGGCGGGCGCACGCCGCCCTTGCGCCGGGAATGGCCGAAGGCGGATATGGGATTTGGGGAGGAATTTTGAAAGGCGGGACGGCCGTCAGGCCGCAGGGGGCGGCGGGAGCCGCCAGGCGCAGGGGAGGCGGGTGCGCGTGCTGAGCCGGAGAAGGCGGCGACCTCGGCTCGCGCGTGCGAGCGCTATTGAGTTGCAGTTTCGCCGCGTGACCGTTGCCAACGCAGCGCGTCGCCTCGCGCGCCTCGTGAACAAGCGCTGGGCATCTTGAGCAATTTGAAATAAGCTATCGCGTTTTCGCTCGCAGTGAGCACCGCTGGGCGGATCTGAGGAGGCGGGCATGTGCAGGCGAGCGAGCGCTCGTTACGGGCTTTGTCGAATCGCATTGCTGGCGGTCGCCATCCTGTTCGCCGGGGCCGCGCGCGCGCAGGATTACCCGACTCAGCCGATCCACATCATCGTGCCGAATCCGCCCGGCGGCCAGACCGATTTTCTCGCCCGCCTGTTCGCCCAGAAGCTGACCGAGCGCAAATACACCGTGGTGGTCGAGAATCGCAGCGGCGCGAACGGCGCCATCGCGGCGGCTCATGTCGCCAAGTCGCTGCCCAATGGCTACACGCTTTTCATCGGGCACCAGGGAACGCAAACGGTTCTGCAACATCTTGATCCGAAGCTGCCCTATGACGGCATCAGGGACTTTGCTGCCATTATTCTGTTGACCACCGGCCCGCAAGTTCTGGTCGTGCATCCCTCGGTCCCGGCAAAGACGGTGAAGGAGGTGGTCGCCCTTTCTAAGACGAAGCCGCTGACCTACGCCAACTCTGGCATTGGCACGACCACGCATCTCACCGCCGAACAATTCAAGCTTGCGACCGGTACGGACATTACCGGCGTTATCTACCGCGGAGCCGGGCCGGCCAATGCCGACCTGCTCGCCGGCCACGTGTCGATGGCGTT
This sequence comes from Xanthobacteraceae bacterium, assembly GCA_036514935.1. Lineage (GTDB taxonomy): Bacteria > Pseudomonadota > Alphaproteobacteria > Rhizobiales > Xanthobacteraceae > DATBWJ01. The sequence continues at coordinate 1,262 of DATBWJ010000006.1, read as the reverse complement.
CGACCTCATCGGCAACGCGATGGGCAACATTGGTGCCGGCAACCTTCGCGCGCTCGCGGTCACGGCGGCCGCGCGTTCGCCGGTTCTACCCGACGTGCCGACGATGGCGGAACAGGGATGGCCGGAGATCGAAGCGGGCGCCTGGTTCGCGCTTTTCGCGCCGGCAAACACACCGCAGCCGATCATTGCGTGGCTCAACAGACAAGCAAACGAGATCTTCTCCGCGCCGCAAATCCGCGAGAATGCTGCCGCGCGGGGCATGTCGCTCCCGCTCGGGACGCCCGAGGCGCTCGCTGCCCACGTCGAGAAGGAATCCAAGCGCTGGGGCGACGTGATCAGGCGAGCGGGGATTTCGCTGCAAAGCGCGCGCCCCTGACCGCGGCATCCGCCGGGAGGGACGGGCAGTCAGTCAAGGGTGCGCCGCGCGATCATTCATTTCCTTGCGATGGCCTTGACGATCTGCCCGACGACGCCGGGCAGCTCCGCCCCTGTTGCCGCCAGCTTCTCGCGCGTGCGGCCGCCGACGTAGACGCCGAGCACGCCGAAGCGGGCGCCGAAATAGGCCATCAGCAGGCCAGAGAGAGAGGCGAAGCCGGCAAGGCCGGCGTCGTGGCCGCTCCACAGCGCATGCAATAGCGTGAAGGCGAAGGCGGGGCATTCAAGAAGCGTGAGCTCAAGCGCATAGAGCGGGCGCCACCAGCGCTGCAGCAGGTCGCCGCTGGCGATCTCCGCGCGCTGGGTGGCGCCGACTTCCGCCACTTGCGCGCGGCCGATGGCAGCGAGCGCGGCGGCAAATTCGGCTTCCGCCTTCTGCACCGCCTCGGCGGCAAGCCTCGGCTCGATGCCCTTCTCCGCCAAGGCGGCCTCGACGGCCGCCGGCGTCGCTTCGGCGCCGAGCGCATCGGCGAGGATTTTTCCGGCCGCGGCCCCGAGCGGCCCGCCCAGCGCCCCGCCGAGGAGCGGCGCGCCGAGACGGAGGATTATCCCGGCAAGGCCGGTCCAGTCGCGGTCCATTCAAATCTCCTCATGACGGCGCCGGCGCCAATATCGCCAGCCAACGACGGCGGCGGTCGCTGCCGCCGCAAAGATCAGCGCAAGCGCGACAGCGCGTGCGCCATCGAGCGCCTGCGCGGCCACCATGAGGGCGGCCACAGCCGCGGCCACGCGCGCGATCCAACCGACAGGCCGGCGCACGACGGGCTTTTGCGGCGATTGGGCGGGCGCAGCGCGCGCCTGCGTCGCCGGAGCGGCGACTTCGGCGC
>DATBWJ010000005.1:0-6060 GCA_036514935.1 Xanthobacteraceae bacterium | reverse complement strand
ATGATCGTGCGACCGAAGGCCCGCGAACTGATCGCGGGTATTGCCGACGACGCCACGTTCGGACCTGTCATCGTGTTCGGGCACGGCGGCACGGCGGTCGAGGTCATCAGCGACAAGGCATTGGCGCTGCCGCCGCTTGATCTCAACCTCGCCCACCAGCTCATTGCGCGCACGCGCGTGTCACGCATTCTGCGCGCCTATCGCGACGTGCCGGCGGCAAACGAGAGGGATATTGCGCTGACGCTTGTCAAGCTCGCGCAGCTCGCCGCCGACCTGCCGGAGGTGCGCGAGATCGACATCAATCCGCTGCTCGCCGACCACAGCGGCGTGATCGCGCTCGACGCGCGCGTGGCGGTCGCCCCCGTCGAGGCCAAGTTCAAGGGGCCCGGTCATCCCCGATTTGCGGTGCGTCCCTACCCGAAGGAATGGGAGAGGAACCTCGTGCTGGCGGATGGCGGCCGGGTCTTTGTGCGGCCGGTCCGGCCGGAGGACGAGGAGATATTTCGCAAGTTCTTTGCACGGGTGACGCCGGAGGACCTGCGGTTGCGTTTCTTTGCACCGGTGCGGGACTTTAGCCACGCCTTCATCGCGCGGCTCACCCAGCTCGACTACGCGCGCGCCATCGCCTTTGTCGCCCTCGACGAGTCCGGCGACATGCTGGGCGCGGTACGCCTGCACGCCGACGCGAACTACGAAAAAGCCGAATACGCCATCCTGCTGCGCTCAGATCTCAAGGGCCGCGGGCTCGGATGGGCGCTGATGGAGATGATCATCGACTATGCGCGCAGCGAGGGCCTCAAGCGCATCGACGGCCAGATCCTGCGTGAAAACACCGTCATGTTGCGCATGTGCCGCGAGCTGGGTTTCAGCATCGAGGATGACCCGGCGGACGCCAACATCTGTCGCGCGCGTCTTGCGCTTGCTTGAGCCGGGCGGCTTGACCCATCGCAAAGCCGCGAACTTGCGGGCGCGTATCAGGGAATCGGCTAAGGAGGCAGCCGGCGCGATGACATCAACGATCGCCGCAATGGCCGCGGGCCTCACCGCAGGCCTGTTCATCGCGTCGCTGTCGGCCGCCGCCGCTGAGCCAAGCTCGCTTGAGGGCCGCGGCCGGGCAGTGTTGACGCGGCTGTGCTCTTCCTGTCACGCCGTCGGCGAGGCCGGTCGCAGCCCGCACCCGAACGCGCCGCCGTTTCGCATCATCGCCCGCCGCTACGACATCGACGAGCTCACCGAGAAGCTGCGCGAGGGGCTGCTGTCGACCCACAAGGACATGCCGGACTTCCGCTTCACGCGCCAAGACGCGCGCGCCGCGCGCGCCTATCTGCATTCGATCCAGCAATAATCGACGTCCGCTTGCGCGGACGCCGCCCGCGCGGCGAGGGTTCCATCGGCGAGGGCGGATGTCATCGAGCCTCTCGCTCTTGCTGCAAGCTTGCGAAAAATGCGGCGAGCGCCGCGATCTCTTCGTCCGACAGGCGCCCCGCCACCGTTTGCATGATCGGATTTGATCGCTGCTTGGCGCGGTACTGACGGATGATCTCAATGAATTTCGGCTCTGGCAATCCATGGATCGACGGTATGCCCTCGGCGCGGCTGCTCGCCCGGTGGCAGGTGACGCATTCAGAGGACAGATATTCCCCGAGCGCACGATCGCCCTCGGCACGCGCCGAAACATCCGCCCCCATTGCTGCAACAACGAACACCAATGTGGCGATCACCGCGCGAGCCATGTTGGTTTCACTCACCTTGCCGTCACCGCGCGCACGCCCGCTGACGTGAGCGGTACCAACATCCCATCTGATGCGCGGGCCGCCCATCATCTTTGAGGAATTCGCCGGCGTTGGAAAGCCGGTTGCGCCGAAGCGCGCATCGCTCGATCGACGGTGCCCATTGCGGCGAGGCCGTCGAGAACGCATGCGCGCGCTCGCCGACGACAGCGTGCGGCCGGGACGACGCGCGGCCATTCGCGCCAGCGCGCAGCCCGGCCAAGCGTAAGCATTTGTTAACCATCCGGCGGCTACCGTCGCTCGCCGGTTCAGCCGGGGCGAGACCCAGTGCGGCATGCGCGCGCGACCCATTGCCCTCTTTCTGATGCTTGCCCTGCTCGGAGGCTGCGCCGCTTGCGCCGCCCCGGAGCGCTATAGCGGCGTTCCCGCCCGTCACCTCGCCTGGGACGGATTAGGAGCGCCGCCCGCCGCGACCGGCACGCAGCGCTATGCGCGTTTTGACCATGCCGCACGCGGGCCGGCGAGCCGGGTCGAAGCGAGCGCTCAAAAGCCAGACGCCAACGGCGCCACCTCCGAGGAATCTGGGCCCACGAAGATCGAGCCGGGCACGCCGGACTGGTTTGCCAAGGAACAGGCCATCGAAGAAAAGCTGAAGAAGAGGATGATGATTTGCCGCGGTTGCTAAAGCGGGATGCATTCCAATCGAATCGTCTTCGCCGTCATTGCGAGGCGGGCGGAGCCCGCCGAAGCAATCCAGCATGACGAGATCGCCACGCCCCCTACGGGGGCTCGCGATGACGGCGTACCGGACCCATGAGCGAACCTGAAATCATTCCGCTATAGCGCGCTGGTGATGGCCGTGAGCGCAAGGCACCAGGCGGATCAAAGGTCGATCTTCACGTACTCGAAGTCGCCCGGCTTGTTATCGATGCCGATTTTGGGCGGCGCGATCCAGCCGGCGAACCTGCCCGCCACCGATTCGGGCTTCATCAGCTCTTTGATGAAATCGCCATCCTCCTGTGAGGGCAGCCATTCGTTCCGGCGCCGGCGCCAGGCCGCTTCGTCGATCAGTTCACCCGCCGGCGTCGCATGGACATCCTTGAATTCGCCGATCTGGCGGTGAAAGGCGACGTGCGGCAGTTCGAGTCGAAACGCAATACCGGTTTTCTCGATGATCTTGTTCCAGCGCGCGACGCCCTTGGCGCAATCGGCCGTGTAATCGTCGCGCAGACGCATGTTGAGGGCGGTCAGCGCCGGCTCATCCACGCGCTTGATGGCGCCGCCAACGAGCTTGAGCACCGGATAGGTGTCGTTGGTCAGGCGGTGATCATCGTTGATCCTGGTCTCGCGGAAGCGGCCCTTGATTCCGGCGTTGAAGGCGTTGGCTGCATTGGTCGAGACCTCGGAACCAAACAGGTCGAGCGACAGCGAATAGTGCAGGTTGAGCTTCTTCTGCGCCGTCGGCAGGTCAATGACCCCGAGCGCGCGCACCCTCGCCTGATCGTGGGGATCGTCGACGCCGGCGGCCTTCATCGCCTCGCAGGTGCGCTGAATGGTGCGCCCGACGCCGGTCTCGCCGACGAACATGTGGTGGGCCTCTTCCGTCAGCATGAATCGACAGGTGCGCGACAATGGATCGAAGCCGGACTGCGCGAGGCTCTCAAGCTGCATCTTGCCGTCGCGGTCGGTGAAGAAGGTGAACATGAAGAACGACAGCCAGTCCGGCGTTTGCGCGTTGAAGGCGCCCAGCATGCGCGGCGCATCCGCGCTGCCGGCACGGCGCCGCAACAGCTCATCGGCCTCCTCGCGCCCGTCGCGACCGAAATACTTGTGCAGCAGATACACCATCGCCCACAGGTGGCGGCCCTCCTCCACGTTGACCTGAAACAGATTGCGCATGTCGTAGAGCGACGGCGCGGTCTTGCCGAGGTGGCGCTGCTGCTCCACGGACGCCGGCTCGGTGTCGCCCTGGATCACGATCAGCCGACGCAGCAGCGCGCGATATTCTCCTGGCACCTCCTGCCATGCCGGTTTTCCGCAGTGCTCGCCGAACGGCACCGTGCGGCCTTCCTCCGCCGGCGCCAGCAAAATGCCCCAGCGGTACTCGGGCATCCTGACGTAATCGAACTTCGCCCAGCCCTTCGGGTCCACCGACACGGCGGTGCGCAGGTACACCCGGGATTGCTGAAAACCTTCCGGCCCCATGTCACGCCACCAGTTGAGGTAGCCCGGATGCCAGGTCTCCAGCGCCTTGCGCACGCGCTGGTCCTCGGCGAGGCCGACGTTGTTCGGTATGCGTGTCGAGTAGTCGACGTCGATGAGATCCATCGCGTGGTCCTCACACCCTGTCCCGGTCGAACACCGGCTTCTGGCCCGTGCCGTAGCGGCGCAATGCCCCCTCGGCGCCGACCGCATTCGGGCGTTGGAAGATCCAGTTCTGCCACGCGGTCAAACGCGCGAAGATCTTTGACTCCATGGTTTCTGGCCCGCCGAAGCGCAGATTGGCCTCCATGGCGGTGAGGGCGTCGGCAGAAAAGCTCGCGCGTTCTTCGAGGAAGATGCGAATCTCGTCATCCCAATCGACCTCGTCATAGGCGAAGGTGACGAGGCCGAGCGCGTGTGCCGCTTCGGCGGCAAGCGCTTCGCCGATTTTTTGGCGCGCGGCGCTCAACGCCGCGCCGTCGCCGAGGAACCGGCTTTCCAGGCGCGCCAGCCCGTTGCTCATCGGGTAATGCCCGAAATTGGCCGCGCTCAGGGCGATCGTCGCCGGCTGATCGTTGCCGTCGTCGCGGCCGCTGACCAGCACGTAGGAGCGATCGGCGGCAAACGCGAGTTCGGCAAGCGTGCCGGCAAAGCATGAGTTCGGCTCGATCAGGGCAACAAGGCTGCGCGAGGTGAGGTCGATGCGCTTGAGGACGCGCTTCCACAGCAGGCGCACTTCGCGCGCGAGCCAGTGATCCTTGTTGGCGTCAAGGAATGCGTCATAGCCGAGCACCTGTTCGCTGCTGCCCGCGGACTTGAACAGGACGACGGCAACATCGCGCTGGTTGTTGCGCGTGTCGAGAATGGCGTCGTCGAGCTCGCGCGCGAGCTGGAGCGGCCAAAACGCCGCCCCGCTGGCCGCCATCTCGTCGGTACTCGCCGGCGCCGCTCGCTCCGGCCCGCGCAGGGTCATCGCCACGAGCCTCGCGGTGCGATCGTAGGTGACCGATAGAAAGCCATACTCGATCCCGTCCTGCGACCACCTGCGGTCAAGCGGTGCCAGCCGGATTCCGTGCGCGGCGGCGGGCCGGTCCGACTTGGCGGCCAGCTCGCGGGCGCGCTGCCTGACCACCTCTTCGAGCCGCGTGTTGGCCACCGCCTCGTCCACGAGGCGCCACTCGACGGCGCGCTTTCCCCTCACTCCCTCCTCGGTGGTGCAGAACACGTCGGCATGGTCGCGCCGGACCTTGCGCTTGTCGGTCAGGCGCGTGAGCCCGCCGGTTCCCGGCAATACCGCCAGCAGCGGCACCTCGGGCAGCGCCACCGCCGAGGAGCCGTCGTCGACGAGAATGATGTGGTCGGCGGCGAGCGCGAGTTCGTAGCCACCGCCCGCGCAGGTCCCGGTGATGACGCACAGCGTCTTTAAGCCCGAGTGCTCGCTGGCGTCCTCGATGGCGATGCGCATTTCGTTGGTGAACTTGCAGAAATTGATCTTGTGGGCGTGCGTTGCACCGGCGAGCATGCGGATATTGGCGCCGGCGCAAAAAACGCGCGGCTTTCCCGAGCGCAGGACGATCACCTTGACCGCCGGGTGCTCGAAGCGCAGCCGCATCATCGCGTCCGCGAGCTCGATGTCGACGCCAAGGTCGTAGGAATTGAGCTTGAGCTGATAGCCCGTGAACAAGCCGGCATTCTCGTCGACGTCCATGATGAGCGTGGCGACCTCGCCGTCCACCGCCAGCTTCCAGTGGCGGTAACGGGACGGCTCGGTCTGGAAATCGATGCGCTCGGCGCCGTTTGCGAGTTCGGGCTGTTCTGTGGCCATGGTCATCCTGTCCCGGCCATGATATGCATTATATTTCCGGTGCGCCAGCTCACTCCCGCGTTCGTGATCGAGCCAAAATTGCATGCGCCCGGTTGGCTGCCTCGGGCTCAGGGGAATCGGGTGAATAAATCATGCGGCGATAAGACTTGCGAGGAAGTCGTCGTCCCATGCGGCGACTTTACGTTTGAGGCGCAGGCTGTCTTTGCCGGGGGCTTTTCGGTCGAGAACAGCCTGCACTGGGTGATGGACATGGTCTTCCGCGACGACGAATGTCGTATCCGGACCGATCACGCTCCCGCCCAC
>DATBWJ010000004.1:0-4800 GCA_036514935.1 Xanthobacteraceae bacterium | reverse complement strand
AGTGAAAAATCCGCCTTCCTTCGCCACTTCGGTATAACAAAACGCCGCCCTCGGGCGGTGACAGTGTCGGGGAGGCGACAGCGCCGCCCTTCGGCTTTTCTCCGTCGAAGCGAATTTCTACGATGCGAGGGGAGGCCGCCGATGGTGCGCAAGCTGGCGTTTCTGGTCGCGCTGATCGCCGTCGTCGGCGCGACGGCGTTTTGGTATGTCACCAGTCCCGCCAGCGTTCCCGCCCACGCGCTCGCCCCCTACGCGCCCAATCTCGCCACCGGCAAGACTGTGTTTCACGCCGGCGGCTGCGCGTCCTGCCATGCCACGCCCGACCAGGAGGATGGCACGCGGCTTGGCGGCGGCCGCGCGCTCAAGTCCCCGTTCGGCACGTTCTACGCCCCCAATATCTCGCCGCATCGCGACGACGGCATCGGCAATTGGAGCGAGGCCGAGTTCGTGACCGCGCTGTGGACGGGCACGGCGCCCGACGGCCGCCACTACTTCCCCGCCTTCCCCTTTACGTCCTATCAGCGCATGACGCTCGACGACGCGCGCGACCTCTTCGCCTACATCAAGACGCTGCCGGAGGTGCCCGGGAGGGCACGCGATCATGACCTGCGTTTGCCCTTCGGCATGCGGCGACTGGTCGCTGTCTGGAAACTCCTGTTCCTGGATGGTGAACCCCACCGTCCCGACCCGTCGAAGTCCTCGCAATGGAACCGCGGCGCATACCTCGTCAACGCGCTTGCCCACTGCGCCGAATGCCACAGCCCGCGCAACGCGCTCGGGGCCATCAGGTCCGACCACCGGTTCGCCGGCGGGCCCAGTCCCACGGGGGAGGGCTGGGTGCCGAACATCACGCAACGAGGCACCGGCGACTATTCGGAAAAGCAGCTCGCCGCGCTGCTCGAAACCGGCGAGATCGCCGACGGGACCGATTTCGTCGGCGGCGACATGGCGGTGGTAGTGCGCAACACCGCCCAGCTTGCGCCTGAGGATCGGGCTGCCATCGCCACCTACATCAAAGCGCTGCCGCCAGTCGAAGGCCCGCCGAAACCACGGAAATAGCGCCGGCAGCAATGGCCTCCGACGAGCGTCGGCGGCGCGCTTGCAGCACATAGCTCCCATGCCTTTTCGGTGCCCGTCCGCCATGCCAAGAAGCGGCGGGCTGCCACATCTCGATGAACATCGCCACTGCCATCCTCATCAAGCTGATCTCGGTCCTGCTGTTCGCGCTGATGGGCACGCTCATCCGCTACGTGGGCGCGAAGTTCCCGGTCGGCCAGATCGTGTTCTTCCGCAGTGCCTTCGCAATCCTGCCAGTCGTGGTGATCTACGCGCTGCGCGGCGAACTGGCCGCCGCCGTGCGCACGGAACGGCCGTTCGGCCATCTCGGCCGCGGTCTATTGGGCATTGCCGGCATGTTCCTCACCTTCGCCGCGCTCGCGCGCCTGCCGCTCATGGACGCCGTCGCCATCACCTTCGCCGCGCCGCTGATCACGGTGGCGCTGGCGGCCCTCATTCTGCACGAGCGGGTGCGCGTCTATCGCTGGTCGGCGGTGGCGATCGGCTTTGCCGGTGTCATCGTCATGCTGTGGCCCTACCTCGATATCTGGGGCCTGGTCGAGCTCGGCACGGCCGAGCGCACGATCGGCGCGGCGTGCGCGCTCATGTCCGCCTTCACCCAAGCCGGCACGGTCATCCAGACCCGCCGCCTGACCGACAGCGAGACCACCTCTTCGATCGTCCTCTATTTCTCGCTGATCTGCATGATCGCGGGGCTTGCGACGCTGCCGCTCGGCTGGCTCGCGGCCTCCCCGTTCGAGCTCGCCATGCTGGCGATGATCGGCATTCTCGGCGGGCTGTCGCATATCCTGCTCACCGAGAGTTACCGCTATGCCCCGGCCTCGGTGGTCGCGCCTTTCGACTATACCGCGATGATCTGGGCGTTCCTGCTGGGCTATGCAGTGTTCGGCGAGCTACCGAGCCCCTACGTACACGTCGGCGGGGTGGTGGTCGTCGCCTGCGGCCTGTTCGTCATCTGGCGCGAGCACAGGGCCGGACGTCCGCGTACCAGCGTGATCGAAGGGCCTCCGGTCGGCGAGTGACAGGCTTGGCGCTCAGAAGGCCTTGAAGGTGATGATCGTGCGGGTGTCGTGGATGCCGGGGATGGTCTGCACCTTCTCGTTGATGAAATGGCCGATATCGGTGCCAGGCTCGACGTAGAATTTTACGAGCAGATCGTAGTCCCCGGCCGTCGAATAGATCTCGGAGGCGATCTCGGCGTCGGCGAGCGCGTTCGCGACCTGATAGGACTTGCCGAGCGCGCATTTGATCTGGACGAAGAAGGGAACCATGCGCACCTCCGTTGCGACGGCCGCGATTCTCGGCAATCGAGCAAAAATGGCCGGCGCTGGCAAGGCGCTGCGCGCGCCGCCCGGCTTGCGCTTGAACGCTGGCCGCCGGCGCGCTACATATCGCCCGCAATCTCAACGGGGTGTCCGGCGCGACGCAAGCCGGGGTGACCTGACTTGCGCACCGTAAGGGGCCGGTCTCGGGTGGACCCGAGAGCGGACGCGGCCGGGCTGAGAGGCGCCACGCCAACCCGTCGAACCTGATCCGGATCATGCCGGCGGAGGGAGCTTGAGATGCGAGACCCTTCCCGCGACTTGCCGTCCCTTGCCGCCGACGTGCTTGCGCGCGTGCGCGCGCGGGCGCCGCGCGTGCACTGCATCACCAACGCGGTGGCGCAGAATTTCACCGCCAACATGCTGCTCGCGCTTGGCGCCATCCCCTCGATGACGATCGCGCCCGAGGAGGTCGCCGAGTTCGCCGGGCGCGCCGACGCGCTCCTCATCAATCTCGGCACCCTCGACGCCGAGCGGCGTGCCGCAGCCGAAATCGCCAGCGCCGTGATGGGCGAGGCGGCCAGGCCGTGGGTGCTCGATCCGGTGTTCGTCGAACGCTCGGCGCCGCGCACCGCGTTCGCCCGCGCGCTGCTCGCCAAGCGCCCGCACATCGTGCGGCTCAACCGGGCCGAGTTCGAAGCGCTTAGCGGCGCGCCGCTTAATGACGAGGCGCTGGCGGATTTCGCCCGCCGCACGGGCGCCACCGTCGGCCTCACCGGCGAGGCCGACCACGTCACCGACGGCGCGCGGCACGCGCGCATCGATAACGGCAGCCCGCTGATGGCGAAGGTGACGGCCATGGGCTGCGCCGGCACGGCGGTGATCGCCGCCTGTCATGCGGTCGAGAGCGATCGCTGGCAGGCGACGGTGGCCGGCCTCATCGTCCTCGGCGTCGCCGGCGAGCTTGCCGGTGCGACCGCCGCCGGCCCCGGCAGCTTCGCGGTGGGCATCCTCGATGCGATCCATGCCCTCGACCGCGACACGCTGATCGCCAAGGCGCGGGTGGCCCGATGATCCGGGACGACGGGCGCCGAGCATGGAACGAGCGGAGAGCCGCGCGGCTGACCGTCATCGAGGGCGCGCCATGACTGCCATTGCCGTCACCATCGCCGGTTCCGACTCGGGCGGCGGGGCCGGCATCCAAGCCGATCTCAAGACGTTTTCCGCGCTCGGCGTCTACGGCGCCTCGGTCATCACCGCGCTGACCGCCCAGAACACGCGCGGCGTGGCGGCGATCTACGACGTGCCCGCCGACTTCGTCGCCGCCCAGATCGACGCCGTGTTCAGCGACCTCGACGTCGGCGCCGTGAAGATCGGCATGCTGTCGCGCGCCGACGTCGTCGTGGCGGTGGCCGCCGGACTCGACCGCCACCGCGCTCGCAACGTCGTGCTCGATCCGGTGATGGTGGCGGCCTCCGGCGACCGCCTGCTCAGGCCCGACGCGGTCGAGGTCCTGCGCCGCGAACTCGTGCCGCGCGCGCGCATTGTCACACCCAACCTGCCGGAGGCGGCGGCGCTGCTCGATCTGCCGATGGCGAGGAGCGAGGCCGAGATGCGCGCGCAGGCCGAGCGGCTGCTTGCCGCTGGCGCCAAGGCCGTGCTCATGAAGGGCGGGCACGCCGAAGGCGCCGAGAGCGTGGACCTCCTGCTCGACGCCTGCGGTCTGACCCGGCTTGCCGCGACGCGGGTGGCGACCGCCAACACGCACGGCACCGGCTGCACCCTGTCGTCGGCGCTCGCGGCCGGGCTCGCCAAAGGGCTCGCGCTCGGCGAGGCCGCGCGCGAGGCCAAAACCTATGTCAGCGCGGCCATCGCGGCTGCCGACCGCCTCTCGATCGGCGGCGGCCGCGGACCCGTGCACCATTTCTATCGCTGGTGGTGAGGAGAAACCGACATGACACGGCGCACGACCGAGCCTTCGCACCCCTCCCGCTCCGGGAAGGGCCACACCCATCCTTCGCGCCGAGCCTTTTTTGGCGCGGCCGCCGCCGGCATTGTGTTGGCACCTGCGGTTGCGCGCGCGCAGACGCGGCGCTGGCGCATGGTCACGTCATGGCCGCGACGGCTGCCGGGACCCGGCATGTCGGCGGAGCGCATCGCCGAGCGCATTCACGCGCTGTCGGGCGGCCGGCTGCAGGTGCTGGTGCACGCGGCGGGCGAAATCGTGCCGGCGTTCGAGGTGCTCGATGCGGTCGGCGGCGGGGTCGCCGAAATGGGCCACACCGCCGCCTTCTACTGGCAGGGCAAGCAGCCGGCCGCGGCGTTCTACACCACCGTGCCGTTCGGGCTGACGCCGGGCGAGCACGTGGCCTGGGTCGAGGCCGGCGGCGGGCAGGCGCTGTGGGACGAGCTTTACGCCCCGTTCGGCGCAAAACCGTTCATGGGCGGCAACACCGGCGTG
>DATBWJ010000003.1:0-5845 GCA_036514935.1 Xanthobacteraceae bacterium | reverse complement strand
GCACTGATTCAATCTGATCGGAAAACGCGCTAAGCCGCCCGCCACAGCCTTTCCCCCGTCATGCTCCGCGCAAGCGGAGCATCCAGTAACCACGAGAAGCTGTCTTGCAACGCCGTCGCGCATCACTCGCCACATGGAGTTTACTGGATCGCCCGCTTTCGCGGGCGATGACGTTGGAGGGTCCGTGCGTGGCGGCCTCAAGTTAGCGCCTACGGGGCCAAGCCCGGGCTTGGCGGCTGAGAGAGCTGTGTTCTGTTCTCAGAACACCTCGCAGCCCGGCAGGCCGCACGAGATCAGCCGGTCGGAGGGGAAGTTGGTGATGATCTGGCAGCCGTCCTTGGTCACGACCACCTCCTCCTCGATGCGCGCGGCGCCCGAGCCGTCGTCGGCGCCCTTCCAGGTTTCGAGCGCGAACACCATGCCTTCCTTCAGCGGCTCGTTCTGGCCGGTGAAGCGCTTGGAGAAGATCGGCCGCTCCCACAGCGACAGCCCGACGCCGTGGCCGTATTGCAGGAGGAACGCCTCGGCCTCGTCGCGATAGCCGAACTCCTGGGCGTCCGGCCATACCTGAGCCACCTGGTCCGGCGTAATACCCGGGCGGATCAGGTCGATCGAGGCGCTGATCCATTTCGACGCCGTCTCGTAGGCGTCGATCTGGTACTTGTTGGGCTCGCCGCAGATGAAGGTACGGTAGTAGCAGGTGCGGTAGCCGTTGAACGAATGCATGATGTCGAGGAACACCATGTCGCCCGGCTGGATCATGCGGTCGGAGAAGGTGTGCGAATGCGGCCGGCCGCGTGGGCCGGACACCGAGTTGACGCACTCCACGCGCTCCGAGCCCATGCGGAACAGCCGGTCGTGCGCGATGGCGACGAGTTCGTTCTCGCGCGTGCCGGGCCGGATGGCCTTGGCGATGTCGACATAGGTGGCGTCGACCATGGCGCAGGCGAGCTTCAGCAGCTCGATCTCGTCGGGCGTCTTGACCTCGCGGGCGTCGAGCATCGCCTGCTGGCCGTCGACCACCTGGATGCCTTCCTTCTCGAGCGCGCGCAGCATCGGCAGCTCCATGATGTCGATGCCGATCGGCTCGCGCTCGATCCCGAAATGCACCAGCGCCTGCTTGATCTGCTTGGCGAAGTCGCCCTGCACGTTGAGATAGGGCGACAGCGCGCCCTGCATGGTCGAAATCGGCGCGGCGACATTATCGGCGATCCAGGGCGAGGAGATGCGCTTGGCCGGCGGCGCCGGGTCCCACAGGAACGGCGGGCCCTCGATCGGGCACAGCGCGTAGCGCATGAACTTGTCGCGCGCCCATTCGCCGATATGGGTGCCGGTGATGTAGCGGATGTTGTCGAAGTTGAAGGCGATGACGGCGCCGAGCCCGGCGTGACGGATTGCATTCTGGGCGCGCTTGAGGCGCTCCTTGAACAGGCGGTCGTAATCGACCCCCTTCTCCCAGTCCTTGGCCATCGTGCCCCAGGAGGCGGTCGCTTGCGGTCGATTGTACTTCATGGGTCGTTCCTCACATTTTCACGACACAGGGCCCGGCGTCGGCGGACACCGGGGCGACGCATCAGGCTGCCGGCTTGTGCCGGTGGGGAAAGACTTGGGGCCGCAGCGCAGGATGACACGCCATCATTTTCGGCGCGTAGGGCGCCTCGGCGCCGAGCTCCTCGGCGGCATGCCACGCCCACCGCGGGTCCCACATGGCGGCGCGGGCAATGCAGATGAAGTCGGCCTTGCCCGACGCAATGATGTCCTCGGCCTGGCGCGCGCCCGTGATGAGCCCGACCGACATGGTTTTCACGCCGGCCTCGCGCCGCACCTGGTCGCCGAACGGCACCTGAAAGCCGGGCGCCAGCGGAATGGCCTGGCGCGGGTCGCTCCCGCCGCTGGAGACGTCGATGAAGTCGCAGCCGAGCGCCTTGAGCTCGCGCGCCAGCACGACGGTCTCCTCGGGCGTCCAGCCGCCCTCGATCCAGTCGGTCGCCGACACCCGCATGCCGAGCGGCTTGTCCTCGGACCACACCGCGCGGACCGCCGCGAACACTTCGAGCGCAAAGCGGATGCGGTTTTTCAGGCTGCCGCCGTAGTCGTCGGTGCGCTGGTTCGACAGCGGCGAGAGGAACTGGTGGATGAGATAGCCGTGCGCGCCGTGCAGCTCGATGAGGTCAAATCCGATGCGGTCGATCCTGCGGGCGGCGGCGGCGAAATCGGCGATGGTCCCTTGAATGTCCTCTCGCGTCATTGCCTGGGGCAGCGGCCAATCCGGCGCGTAGGGCCGGGCGGAGGGCGCGAGCGTGATCCAGCCACCGTCCTGCGGGCCCAGCGGCTTGCCGCCGGCAACCGGCGGCTGGGTCGAGCCCTTGCGCCCGGCATGGCCGAGCTGGACGCCGAGCTTGGCCACGCCGTAGGTCCGGCAGAAGTCGTGGACACGGCGGAGCGCGCCTTCGTTGGCGTCCGAGTACATCCCCGCGCATTTGGGCGTGATGCGGCCGACGGGGTTTACGTCTGTCATCTCGGTCATCACGAGGCCGGCCGCGCCGAGCGAGAGAGAGCCGAGGTGCATAAGGTGCCAGTCGGTCGCCGACCCGTCCTCGGAGGCGTATTGGCACATCGGCGAGACTACGACGCGGTTGGGCAATGTCAATCCGCGCAGCGTGATGGGCGAAAACAGGGCGCTGGTCATCCGGTCGGGTCCCTTGTCATCGCGTTGAACCCCTGAGGCGGAGCAAGTGCAGCGGGATCGCCAACGCTAAGTTGCAGATGGTGCGGGAGCGGTGCGGCAAGGCGGCGTGGGGGAAAACGAGGAGTTCCAATGGCGAGGGCGTTTCTGATATGGCTATCGCACGGCGAGGTCCATTCAGCGGAGAGCAATTGCAATGATTGCGGTCATCGGCGCGACTGGTAACACGGGGCGGGCGGTCGTCAAGGAACTTCGGGCGCTGGGCGAAGACCCGCTATGCATCGTGCGTAACCCGGACAAGGCGCGCGAGGTTTTGGGCGCGGATGCCAGGACCGCGGTCGCCGAGTTGACCGATCGCGCGGCGCTTGAAAAGGCGCTGCGAGGGGTCACGCGCGTGTTCGTGGTCACCGGCCACAACCCGCAGATGACTGAGCAGCAGAACACCGTGCTCGAGGCGGCCGAGGCGGCCGGCGCCAAATTCCTGGTCAGGGTATCGGGCGGGCGCGCGGTGGTCGGTCCCGACGCCGAATCGGTGGTCGGGCGCGGCCACCACGCGGTCGAGGAGCGTCTGCGCAAGAGCAGCCTCGGCTGGGTGATCCTGCGGCCGGGTCTATTCATGCAGAACACGCTCGGGCAGGCGCAATCCATCAAGGCCGAGAGCAAGATGGTGCTGCCGTTCCCGAAGGACCTGCCGATCGCGTTCATCGACGTGCGCGACACCGGCGCCGTCGGCGCGCGCATCCTGCGCGAGCCGGCCGCGCACGCGGGCAAGACCTACGAGTTCACCGGCGTCACCACGAATTACGGCGAGTTCGCCAACGTGTTTTCCGAGGTCCTGGGTCGGCCGATCACCTACGTCGCGATCACGCCGGAACAGGCCGAGCAGGGCATGAAAGCGCGCGGCATGCCGGATTGGCTCGTCACCCACATGGTGGCGATCGCCCGCGCCGGTGCCAACGGCGCCTTCTCCACCGAGAATACCCAGCCGATCCGAGAGATCGTTGGGCGCGCGCCGATCACCACCCGGCAGTTCGTCGAGGACCACAAGGCGTTGTTCAGGTGACCGCCAGGCGGTCGGGCAGGCTCAGGCGAGCCCGCTGGCGCGCGCCTGTTCCTTGGCCATCACCGCCCAGTCATGCTCGCCCTCGCCGTGGGCGAGCGCGCCGACCAGCCGGTCGCGCCACACATTGCCGCTCGGCAGCGGCACGCCGGCGGCTTCCCCGGCGGCGAGCGCGAGATTGGCATCCTTGAGGCCGAGGATCGCGCGCTGGCCGGCCGGCAGGTAGCGCTCCTCGGCGATGAGCTTGCCGTAGACCTTGTAGGCGGAGGCGGCAAACAGGCCGTCGGTCATCACGTCGTAGAACACCTGCGGCACGACGCCGTATTTGCGCACCAGCGCGAAGCCTTCGCCCATCGCCTCGATGGCGCAGCCGAGCACGAAATTGTTGGCGATCTTGATGGCGGCGGCGGATACCGGATGCGGGCCGGCCTCGAACACACGGCGGGCGATCGCCTCAAACAGCGGCCGGCAGCGATCAGCCGACTCCTTTGGACCGCCGACGACAATGCCGGCCTGGCCGGAGACGACCAGTTCGGGCCGGCCGAGCATGGGCGTGTGGAGCAGAATCTGCCCCGCTGCGGCGTGCGCGGCTTCAAGCTTCTGGATGATGCCGACGCTGTGGGTGCCGGCGCAAAGGTGGATGCCGCCCGCCGGCAGCGACTGCAACAGCCCGCCCGTCTGGTAGGCGACGTCGTCGAGCGCGGCGTCGTCGGCGAGCATGGTGAACACGGCCTCGCCGTAGCAGGCGGCCTCTGCGATCGAGCGCAAGACCTTGGCTCCCGCCGCGGCCAGCGCCCGGGTCTTCTCCGCCGTGCGGTTGTAGGCGGCAAGGTCGTGCCCGGCGGCGAGGAGGCGGTTGGCCATGGCCTGGCCCATGCGGCCGGTGCCGACAAAAGCGACCTTCATGACGCCTCCTTTCAGGCGAGCTGCCCGCGCACCCAGTCGAGCTCGCGGCACACGTAGTCGACGATGTCGCCGGTCTTGAGATGGTCGGGCAGCACGTCCCAGGTGTAGGTCTCGATCTCGAGCTGGCGCGAGAGCGGCCGTGCCTTGTGGAAGCGCAAGGCGTCCTCGATCGCAAATCGCGTGGTGCGGAACGGTCCGAGGTCTTCCAGGAAGACCGGGACGTGGAAATGGGTGCGCCATTCGCGCGGGCCCGGCTCCTTTTCCCAGGCGGCGAACGCGTCCTCCAGATTGAGGAACCTGGTGAGCCTGCCGTCCTTCTTCTCGACCGTTTGGGTCAGATAGATCGTCTGGGCGTAGCGCTTGAGCACGTCGACGATGTCCTGCGTGACCTGCGGGACGTGCAGGGCGGCGGCTTCCTGCAGCTTGAAGATCGGGATGCCGGCATCGACCAGCTTCTGCAGCGAGACGGTGATGTCCTCGAACTCGACGGCCTGGTGGCAAATGTCGAACACGATGCCGACATGTCGGCGCAGCGCCGCATGCGCCTCCGAGATCGGGATGTGGGCGAGCTCGCCAAGCCTGGCGGCCGCCGCGCCCGCATAGAGGTGGTTGGTGAAATAGGCCACCGTCTCGTCGGTGGTCTCCAGGAAGCAATAGGGCTCGGGCTCAAGCGCGAGCGTGACCGTGCGGCCGGTGCGCGCCTCGAGCGCCACCAGGTGCGCTGCCACCCGCAGCACATGGTCGGTGAAGCTTGCAACGACCTCGGGCCCGCTCACGCGCGGCTTGAAACCGAGCGGCGCGCTCTGGATCGAGGGTGCGATGTCGGCGGGCGCGACCGCCGCCAGCACGTCGGCCACGTTCTTGGTGTATTGCGTGCGCTCCTCCGAGCGCCAGTCCGGCTCGTAGACCTGCTCCTTGACCACCGTGCCCTTGAAGGCGCCATAGGGAAAGGCGTTGGCGGTGTAGAGGTACATGTCGTTGTCGGCGAGGAACGCCTTGAGTTTTTCACGCTCGGCGGGGTTGCTGACGAGGGTGTGCGCCGATTGCGCCGACAGCCGCAGCGAGACGCCGAAGCGCTGGTTGTGCGCGATCCTTGCCTTCACCTTGGGAACGTAGGTCGTCAGGCTCGCCCACATCTGCTCCCAGTCGTCGCCCGGATGCACGAGGGTCGAGTAGGTGAGGTGACCCAAACC
>DATBWJ010000002.1:0-2968 GCA_036514935.1 Xanthobacteraceae bacterium | reverse complement strand
TCGAGGCCGCCGGTCTCCGGGCGCGGGCGCGGCTTGCCGGCGGGCGGCACCGCCGAGCCGCGCGGGGTCGTCGGCTCGATCACCGATTCGCGCGAGGGCCGTTTGCCGGCCAGGAGGTCCTTGATTTCGTCGCCGGTCAGCGTCTCGAACTCCAACAGCCCCTTGGCGAGAACTTCGAGATCGGCCCGCTTGTCGGTGAGGATCGTGCGCGCCTCGTGGAAGCCGCCCTCGACCAGCTTCCTGATCTCGGCGTCGATCTTCCGCGCGGTCGCCTCCGAAATGCTCTGCTGGCGCGCCACCGAATAGCCGAGGAACACCTCTTCCTGGTTCTCGCCGTAGGCGACCGCGCCGAGCTCCTCGGAGAGCCCCCAGCGCGTCACCATCATGCGCGCCAGCTTGGTCGCCTGCTCGATGTCGGAAGCGGCGCCGGACGTCACTTTCTCCGACCCGAACACCAGTTCCTCGGCGACGCGCCCGCCCATCATGATGGCGAGGCGCGAGGTCATCTGCTCGCGGCTCATCGACAGCTTGTCGCGCTCGGGCAACTGCATGACCATGCCAAGGGCGCGGCCGCGCGGAATGATGGTCGCCTTGTGCACCGGGTCGGTCGCCTTGACGTTGAGCGCGACGATGGCGTGGCCGCCCTCGTGATAGGCGGTCAGCATCTTCTCTTCCTCGGTCATGACGAGCGACTTGCGCTCGGCGCCCATCATCACCTTGTCCTTGGCGTCCTCGAACTCCTGCTGCATCACCATGCGCTTGTTGCGCCGCGCCGCCATCAGCGCCGCCTCGTTGACGAGGTTGGCGAGATCGGCGCCGGAGAAGCCGGGCGTGCCGCGCGCGACGACCTTGAGGTTGACGTCGGGCGCCAGCGGCACCTTGCGCACGTGGACCTTCAGGATCTGCTCGCGGCCCACCACGTCCGGGTTCGGCACCACCACCTGGCGATCGAAGCGGCCGGGACGCAGCAATGCCGGGTCGAGCACGTCCGGCCGGTTGGTCGCAGCGATCAGAATAATGCCTTCGTTGGACTCAAAGCCGTCCATCTCGACCAGCAACTGGTTGAGCGTCTGCTCGCGCTCGTCGTTGCCGCCGCCGAGGCCGGCGCCGCGATGGCGGCCGACCGCGTCGATCTCGTCGATGAAGATGATGCAGGGGGCGTTCTTCTTGGCCTGCTCGAACATGTCGCGCACGCGCGAGGCGCCGACGCCCACGAACATCTCGACGAAGTCGGAGCCGGAGATGGTGAAGAACGGCACGTTTGCCTCGCCCGCGATCGCGCGCGCGAGCAGCGTCTTGCCGGTGCCGGGCGGACCGACCAATAGCACGCCGCGCGGAATGCGCCCGCCCAGGCGCTGGAACTTGCCGGGATCGCGCAGGAACTCGACGATCTCCTGCAGTTCGAGCTTGGCCTCATCGACGCCGGCAACGTCTTCGAAGGTGACGCGGCCGTGCGCCTCGGTCAGAAGCTTGGCGCGGCTCTTGCCGAAGCCGAGCGCCTTGCCGCCGGCGCCCTGCATCTGGCGCGACAGGAAGATCCACACCCCGATGAGCGCGATGAACGGCAGCCACGAGACCAGCAGCGAGACGAACCACGGCACGTTGTCCTGCAGCGGGCGAGCGGTGATGGTGACGCCCTTGCCATAAAGTCGCTGGACGAGGCTGGGATCGTTGGGCGCGTAGGTGTTGAACGAGCGGCCGTCCGAGAACGAGCCGTGAATCTCGGGTCCCTGGATGACGACGTCGCGCACGCGGCCCTGTTCGACCTCGTTGAGCAACTGCGAGAACGAGATGTCCTGCGAGACCGTCCGCTGACCCGGGTTCTGGAAGAGCGTGAACAGCGCAAGCAGCAGCAGGACGATGATCACCCACAGGGCCAGGTTGCGCAGATTGGCGTTCATCCAATTTCCCTCGTGGCGCGTGGCCGCGGCCCCGTCCTCGGTCCGCCCCAAGCCCGTCCACTCCTGAGATAATGTAGGAGCCGTACCGCTTCCTGCCAAGCCAAAGGGCAAGATATCGCAGGATTTACCGGCGCTTGGTGAACATGATTTTGCCGCTATTGCGCTTTTTCCGCCGCCGCGCGGGCGCCCAATCCGGCGTTTCCGATCGCCTTCGGCGCGGCGGCGCCCGCTCGATGACGATTTCGTCCCGCGCGCGCGTCACCATCGCGCCCGCCAGCGTGCGGCGAAAGCGCGCCTCGCGCGAGGCGGCGAGCGCCGCCATGAGCGATTCGAGCTTGCCGAGTTCGACCGGCCCTTCCTCGCCCACCTGCGCGATCGCCCTCCCGACGAGGCGCAGCGCGATCTCATCCGGCATGCTCTCGAAGAACGCGAGGTCAAGGGTGATCGGCCCGCCTGGCTCGGTTCGCGCGCAGGCTTGGCGCGCTGCCTCCACCATCGCCTCGATCGCCGTATCCGCGCGCCGCAGCCGCCGCGCGAGCAGCGCGAGCCGGCGGGCGTCAAGCCCTTCCTCCGCGAGCGCCGGCATGAGCGCGCGCAGCCGCACGCGCGCGAAGCGCGGATCGCGGTTCGATGGGTCATCGGAAAACGCGATGCGATGGGCCCGCAGCGTGGCGATGAGGCGGGATTTTGGCACCCCGAGCAGCGGGCGCACCAGGGTCTCATCAGCCTCGTCACCCCCTGACGGCGCGGCCATTGCCGGCGCCTCGAGCCGAGGCACCGGCGCCACCCTCGCCATCGCCGCAAGCCCGCTCAGCCCGCTGCCGCGCGCCATGCGGAAGAGGACGGTCTCGGCCTGATCATCCAGGGTGTGGGCGGTCAGGATATGGCGCGCGCCGAGCCGGCGCGCCTGTTCGGCGAGCAGGTGGTAGCGCGCCGCGCGCGCCTTTTCCTGCAGGCCGGTCGCCGGCTTCTCGCGCCAGCGCACCGTCCGGTGAGCGAGGCCGAGGCGATGGGCGAGGCGCTTGACGGCAGCGGCCTCGCGGCCGGATTCCGGCCGCAGGCCGTGA
>DATBWJ010000001.1:0-7542 GCA_036514935.1 Xanthobacteraceae bacterium | reverse complement strand
GTCGCCTTGCAGATGCTCGAGCAGGCGATCGAGCGTGTAGGTAGGATCGATCGCGCCGCCGTCGTCAAGGAGCTGCAGACCGGCAGCTTTGACACGATCGTCGGCACGATCCGGCTGGAGAACAACATGCCGCCGCACCTTTGGGTGGTAGGCCAATGGCAAGGCGGGATTTTCCACGCCGTCGGTCCGGCCGGTCGAGCCGGCGCGCGCCCGGTGATCTTCCCGAAGCCGAACTGGCAGCCGCGCGGCTGAACAGGTGCCCAGCAAGGCGGCCCCGGCATTCTAATCGCGCGCACGGCGCGACGCCCGGGCGAGGCCGATCGCGCTGATCGGGCTCGCCCGGCGCGCCTGTCGGGGGCTTGGCCGGCGGCCGCGACGGCTCGGACGATCGGCGCGTGAACAAGGGGCAGGACATGATCTACGACTACATCATTGTCGGCGGCGGATCGGCCGGCACCGTGCTGGCAAGCCGCCTGAGCGAAAGCGCGAACGTCAACGTCCTTCTGGTGGAGGCGGGACAGGACACCCCGCCCGGCAACGAGCCCTGGGACGTCCGCGACGCCTACTATTCGAGCTACTTCCAGCCCCGCTATTTCTGGCCCAACCTGATGATCTACGCGAACGCCTCGCCGACCGCGCAGCCGCGCTGGTACGAGCAGGCGCGCATTCTCGGCGGCGGATCGAGCGTCAACGCCATGGTGGCGCTGCGCGGGTTGCCCGGGGACTTCGCGGAATGGGTCGAACAGGGCGCCCGCGGGTGGTCGTGGGACGAGGTGCTGCCCTATTTTCTCAAGCTGGAGAACGATCTCGATTTCGACGGCCCGCATCACGGCAGGAACGGCCCGGTGCGCATTCGGCGCGTGCCGCGCGAGCAGTGGCCGGGCTATTGCCGCGCCATCGCCGAGGCGGCTGCCGCCCGCGGCTGGCAATACGTCGCCGACATGAACGGCGAGGTCCGCAACGGCTATTGTTCGGTCCCCACCAACAGCACGCTCAGCGAGCGCGTGTCGACCGCGATGGCCTATCTCGGCCCCGAGGCGCGGCGCCGTGCCAACCTGCGGATTGAAACCAACGCCGTCGCTGAGCGGCTGCTGCTCGACGGCCCTCGCGCGGTCGGTGTCGCGGTCCGGCAGGGCGACCAGGTGACGGAGTGGCGCGGCCGCGAGGTCATCCTCACCGCCGGGGCGCTGCGCTCGCCGGCGCTCTTGCAGCGCGCCGGGATCGGACCCGCCGCTCTGCTGCAAGCGCTCGGCATCAATGTGGTCGCCGATCTCCCCGGCGTCGGGGAGAATCTCCAGGACCATCCCTGCGTGGCCATCGCGTGCTACCTGCGGCCCGAGGCGCGCCAGAGCAAGGACTTGCGGCCGGGGCAAATCCTGTCCTTGCGCTACGATTCCGGCGTCGAGCAGTGCGCCGGCTCGGACATGTATTGCGCCGTCCCCAACCGCACCTCGTGGCACCCGCTGGGGTGGGCGCTCGGCGCCATGATCATCAGCCTCTATAAGCCCTATTCACGCGGCACGCTGAAGATCACCTCGCTGGACCCGCAGGCCGAGCCGCGCATCGATTGCAACCTCCTCGCCGACCACCGCGATCTGTTGCGGCTCGTGCGCGGCGTGGTGCTGGCGAGCGAGATGTTCGCCCATCCCGCGGTCCGCAAGATCGCCGCCGAGGTCTTCCCGGCGCGCTACACCCAGCGGATTCGCAGCCTCAACCGGCGAACCTTGGCGAACCGCGTGGTCGCGACCGCGGGGCTCTGGCTGATGGAAGGACCGGCGGCGCTGCGTCGATGGCTGGTGAAGAACCGCGTGAGCCCCGGGCCCGACCTCGACGCGCTCGTGGCGGACGCCGTGGCGCTGAAAGATTGGGTCGCGGCGGGGGCCATCCCGTTCTATCACCCGTCCTGCACCTGCAGGATGGGAGCGGCAACCGACCGGATGGCCGTCGTCGATCCGCAGTGCCGCGTCATCGGCGTCGACGGATTGCGGGTGGCCGACGCTTCGATCATGCCGGCGGTGCCGAGAGCCAACACCAACCTCACCGTGATCATGGTTGCGGAGAAGCTGTCCGACCAGCTCAAGGCGGCCAGGTAGCGCCCATCGCCGCCCAGTGCGCGCCAGCACGCCTGCGCCTCTTGCCGCAGCGTCCCTGCGCGCCGAATCGATCCAGTGGAGACAGGTATCGTGATCACGCCCGAGCTGACCCACGTGGGAATTCTGGTCGAGAACCTCGCCGCCGACATCGAGCGCTACTCGCGCATTCTCGGCCTGCATTTCCGTCCCCCCAATCCGGCGTCCTTCGCCATCGTCGAGGAGGGCGGCGCCTCGGCGCCAGCCGAGCTGTGGATGACATATTCGATGGAAGGCCCGCCCTATGTGGAGCTCATGCAGGCGACCGGCTCCGGCGTCTGGAGTGCAGCGCAGGGTTTTGGGCTCCACCACATCGGCGGGTTCGCCTCCGAGCTTGCGCAATGGGTTCGCCGGTTCGAACAGCTCAACCTGGAGCCGGAAGCGCGCATCTTCACGCCCGGCGGCGAGTTGCTCATCGTCTACTTCCGCCCGAGCGGCCTCATGGGGACGCGCTACGAGCTCATCAGCGATGCGCTGCGGCCGCAATGGGCCTCATGGGTCGCCGGCGGCCCGCCACCCGGCCACAACTGAGCCGAAAGCGCGCGCCGCCCTCACCGCGGCCGGTTGCCGGGATGTTGCGGGCTCGCGCCCCACAGCGCCACATAGGTGCGGATATGGCGGCCGTCGCGGGTGAACTTCCAGGAGAGCCCGAGAATGACCAGCAGGAACGCGCCGTAGCCGGCGTACCAATGCCAGCTCAACGAAAACAGAAAGAGGCCGGTCAGCACCGCCGCGATGCCGGCGGCAGCCGTGAGGAAGCCGCTCGGGATGTGGATGGCTTCGAAGATCCGCCGGCGGGCCGTCATGCTGTAATGGTCTCCGAACCATTGATCGGGCGGGCGCGGGCGATGCTGGCGGTCCCACGGGCCGCCATGGGTGCCGCGCAAGGCGCTCAGCCCCTGGTGAAACCAGCCGAGCGCGATCACGGCTGCCCCGATCCGGCCGTGCACCGTTTCCAGCGACAGCCCGCCGATCGTCCACGCCGCCATGCCGGCGGCGAGCGTCGAGGCGATGACCACGACCGTCATCCACAAGCGGTGCGTCCGGAACCAGAACGGGTTATCAGTCAATGCCGGATAGTCCTGGCGCGGCGTCACCTTGTAGAAGCGGGTGATCACAAGCAGGATCGGGACCAGAAGGCCCCAACTCGCGACCATGACGACCGCATGCAGGACAAGCAGCCGCGCAGGCCCCAGCTCCCGCACAAGGCCGGCACCGAAATCGATCTCCGCTCGTCCGTACTCGCTGTGGCGACCGAAGCCGTGGGCGCCGCCCACGGCCCAGATCACCGGCTGCCAGCCGCTGGCTGCAATGCGGACATCGTACGCATCTCTTGTGTCGAGGCGGCGCCGGAAGGTGAGCACGGTCGAGCCGTCGCGGACCTCGATCGAGGCCTCGCCGATATCCTGATGGGGGTCCGACCGTATCGATTCGAGGGTTCGACCCGTCATGTGCACGTCGGTCACTATGCCGGTATCGAGCCTGCCGACCACAGCGTCGCTGCCGGCCATTGCCCGCCCGAACCCAACTCCGATCCACACCCGGCCGGGATGCACGAGACGCATCGCGATCTCCTCGCCGGCGAGGCGCCAGCACGCCACAAGGTCGCTGTCGGGCAGCGTGATCGCGTGCGCGTAGGTGGCGCATTCAGCGTGCGCCGTTGCCGTGGCCGCGCGCACGCCGGCAGCAGCGGTCCACAAAAAGATCGCCCCGATGGAAATCAGGAATGCTGCGACCGCACGAACTCTCGCGGCCGGCCCGGCGGCCCCGCGCGAAACCAGCGACTGGCAAGCGGCTGCGGTCATCCCTCGCGGCACTTTAGGACAAGGGCGCCGGCGGTCAATCGCCGCACCGCCCGCGCGCGCAACGCGTTCGGCGAGCGATCCCGTGTCGATTGGTGACGCGCATCGATGGTCCCGCGCGAGCCGACAAAGGAAGGTCAGGAGAACCCGTGGCGGCGGCCGCCGCGGCCGCTCGTTCCAAGCCGGATCGAGGCGATTGCGCTCGCCGTGATCCTCCTCCTCGCCGGCCTTGTGGCAATCCCGATGTATCTGCCAGGCCTGTTGTGGCGCCCGCAATCGATCGCCATCCCAACGGACTACCGCCCCGATCGCGCCAACGGTGCCTACCTCTCGCAGATCGCCGGCTGCAGCTATTGCCACACCGCCGCGGCAGCGAATTCCGAACCGCTCGCCGGCGGCCGACGCGTGCGAACGCCGTTCGGCACGCTTCATGCGCCCAACGTCACGCCCCGCCGGGACGCCGGCATCGGCGGCTGGTCCAACCGCCAGTTCATCGTTGCGCTGCGCTACGGGCTCTCGCCCGCCGGACATCACTACTATCCCGCCTTCCCCTACCCGGCCTACGCGGGCATGGCGATCACGGATATCCTCGACCTCAAAACCTATCTCGACGGCGTGGCCCCGTCGGGCCAGCGCGCAGTGAACAGCGCGCTGGCGTTCCCGTTCAGCATTCGGGGCGGCGTTGGGCTTTGGAAGCTCCTCTACTTCCGGCCGCAACCGGAGCGCACCTATCCGCCTTGGCAGGGTGTTGAGCGCGGCCGCTACCTCGCCGAAGCGGTCGCGCACTGCGGCGAATGCCACACGCCGCGCACGATGCTCGGAGGGCTGATTCAGGAGCGGTGGATGGCGGGGACGGGCGCGGCCGACTTCAACGCAGATGTCCCCAACATCACCCCGCATCGCGACGGCATCGGCGCATGGTCGCGCGCGGCGTTGATCCAATTCCTCGAGACCGGCGTGCGCCCCGACGGTCGCCGCACCGCCGGGGAAATGGCCCACGTCATCGAGGAGATGACCCGTCCCCTCAGCGCAGCGGACCGCGCGGCGATGGCGGATTACCTATTGTCCCTGCCGCCGCGATGCTGCCGCGGCAGTGGCGCAAATTGAGAGATGAAGTCGAGCATGACGGCCCGCCGGAATTGACAAGAGCGACAGCAGGAGAGATCGGGTGCCGGAGAATTTTCAGACCTATGACTACGTCATTGTCGGAGCCGGATCGGCGGGCGCAGTCCTCGCGGCAAGGTTGTCCGAGGAGCGGGACGTGAGCGTCCTGCTGCTGGAAGCAGGCGGCCGTGGTTTGCACCCCCTCATCAACATGCCGCTCGCCTTTGCGAAGGTCTGGGATTACCCGCCATTGATCTGGCAATTCGCGTCCGAGCCAGAGCCGGGCCTTTACGGCCGCAGTCTCGTCATCAATCGCGGCCGAGTCTTGGGCGGCTCGTCCACGATCAATGGCATGATTCATGTTCGTGGCAATCGCGCCGATTATGATCTGTGGCGGCAAAGCGGACTGGTGGGCTGGTCGTTTGCCGACGTGCTGCCCTATTTCAAAAAGATGGAGACCCATTGGCGCGGCGCCGGCCCTTATCACGGTGGAGACGGTCCGCTTGCGGTGACCCGCATGCAAGGGGCCGGGCTGATGGACCACGTTTTCGCGCAGACTGCCGCCGCCGCCGGAATACCCTATTGCGATGACTATAACGGCGCCGATCAGGAAGGCTTCAGCCCAAGCGAGGCGACCATCGGCCACGGACGCCGCCAGAGCACGGCGGCAACCTATCTTGCTCAGGCGCGCGGCCGGCCTAACCTGACCATTCACACGCGAGCTTTGGTCAACCGGGTATTGCTCGACAAAAGTCGGGCCATAGGCGTCGAGTACCAGCATGGCAGGGAAACGATCTGGGTCTACGCGGCGCGCGAGGTGCTGCTCTCGGGCGGCGCCTACAACTCGCCCCAGATCCTGATGTTGTCCGGCATCGGCCCGGCTGACCATCTCGCCGATGTCGGCGTCAGGGTGCAGCATGACCTGCCCGGGGTCGGCCACAACCTATCGGAACATCCGAATTTCGGAGTGGTGTACAAAGCGCGCGGGACCGAAACATCGACGCGTGATTTGCGGCTGGATCGCGCGTTCGTCCATCTGCTGACCTGGGCGCTCGCCGGCAAAGGCCCGTTCGCTACCAACAACGCGGCCGGCAATATCTATTTGCGTTCGCTGCCGGGGTTGGCGCGGCCGGACATCCAAATCATTTTCATCACGTTGGGCCTGGACAGTCGGCTTTGGTTCCCCGGCCTGACCGAACCGCCCGTCTACCACTACACCGCGCGCGGCGGCCTACTGCATCCAAAATCGCGCGGATGGGTCAAGCTGCGCTCCGACGATCCCCGCGACAAGCCGCGCATCTTCTTCAACATGTTCGGCGAGCAGAGCGACCTGGACACCATGATCCGTGCCATCCGCTATTCGCGCGCTCTATTCACACACAAGCCGCTGGCCGATCTGGTCGAGCGCGAATTGTCGCCGGGTTCGGGCCTGCAAACCGACGACGAGCTGGGCCGGTTCCTGCGCCGCACCGTCAGCCACCGCCACCACCCGGTCGGAACCTGTGCCATGGGCACCGGGCCTGCGGCCGTGGTTGACGCCGAACTGCGAGTGCGCGGGATCGAGGGGCTGCGGGTGGTCGACGCCTCGGTGATGCCTGACGAGCCCAGCGGCAATACCAACATACCCACGATTATGATTGCGGAGAAGGCGGCGGACATGATTCGGGGACGGACGCTGCCGCCGGCCGAGGTGTAATGACCAGCCGCAACTGGCGATGACTCTCCGCGCCGTCATGGCCGGGCTGGACAATAAGTTCGCTGGTGCCGCAAGAGGGATTCGAACCCCCGACCCCATCATTACGAATGATGTGCTCTACCGGCTGAGCTATTGCGGCTTGGCGCGCCCTGATACTGGGGACCGCATCGCTTGGCAAGCGCGGCCGGCGCGCGCTCAGCCGAACAGCAAGCGCCAGCGCCTTTTCGCCTCGGGGACGGGCTCGGATTCGGGGACGGGCTCGGTGCCGGGATCGTCGGGCGCATGGATGGGGATCACGGTTGCGACCGGCCTCGCGGCGACCGGCGCCGCGGCTTCGGTCTCCGTGGCGGCTTCGGCCGCGACCTCTTGGGCAGGCGCGGCCGGCGGCGGCACCAGTGACTCCGGCGGCGCCGGCGCGGCCGACGGCTCGGTTGCGCGCTGCGGCTCGATCAGCGGACTGGGAAGCTCGGCGAGCGGCACCTTCCATTCAAACCCATCAAGACGGCCCGTCGGCGACACCGGCATCCAGGTCTCCGATACGAACCCGTCGGCGGTCCAGGCGGGATCGGGCGCGGCGCGCAGGGCGCGCGCCACCCATTCGCGGGCGCGACCGATATCGCCGCTCTCCGCCTCTTCGAGTTCGGCCATGATGAGCGCAACGCGCCGGGTGGGCGCGGCGAGGAACGGCTCAAGCGCGGCGCGAGCGCGCGCGAAGGCGTGCGCGTCGATCGCCGCGCGCGCGAGCGCGAGCGCGCCATCGATATGGCCGGCGGACAGGCGGTCGAGCTTGTCCATGCGATCGAGCCGCTCG